>JBAZZN010000013.1:0-19251 GCA_041658815.1 Thermoplasmatota archaeon | reverse complement strand
GCGTCGATGTGGTCGCCGTCCTGGCGCTCGACGGCGAAGTTGACGACGTCTCCCTTCACGGCCTGCTGCGCAGGCGCGGTGAGTATGCCGCGGGTGACGCTCGTGGGTCGCACGCTGAAGTTCGCGGACACGTTCGTGACGAGCGCGAGGCTCGGCGCAGCTTCGCGTCCGAAGAACACGAAGTGGTACGTGCCGATTGGCGTGGTGGTCGTGATGGGGAAGACGCCGAAGTGGCCGTTGAGGTCGCTGAGCTGGCGCACGTCGGAAGCGCCCGCTAAGGGTTCCCACGTGTCGCCGTCGTCGTTCCAGCGCTCGACGCGGATGATTGGCCCGCCAGTGCCATCGGGGCCAACGTCGCCGTCGCGCTGAGCCACGAGGAGGGTGGCCGCGTCGCCTCGCTCCACGAGCGTTGGTGGCTGCGCGAGGACCTGGCGGTCGTGCACCGGGGACTGTGGGCGGAAGGCGCGGGACCACGCGTCCTGCTGGAGCGGGTTGCCAGACGAGTCCACGCCGCGTACGGCGATGACGTACGTCCCGTTGAAGAGCGTGCCGGGCACGAAGTACTTGGTCGTCCAGGTTTGGCTATCGGTCGAGTACGTCGGCTGGATGGGGCCAGAGAGAGCCTCCCCGATGGTCGTCCGCGTCTTCTGGTCGAAACGGTACACTTGCGCGATGAGCGACGTGCGGATGACGTCGGGCGGCACAGGCTGCGGGGCCTGGCTTATGGTCGCGGGGTAGTAGAGCTTGAAGTCCATGCTGACCGTGCCCTGCCCCGAATCGGGCGCAAGCGGGCTCGTGCGCAACTCCTCGAAGCGGATGGGCGTCGGGATGATGGTGCGGTTGAAGCTCGTGCGATTCACGTTTGGGTTGGGGTTGACGGTGTCGTTGGCGAGGAGATCGAACGTCCAGCGTCCAGCGGGCGTGTGCTGCACGTCCAGCGTCAGATCGATGGAGCCGACCCACAGGCCCTGCTCGGTGTCGATCTCTTGCAGCGAGATGATATCGGCATCCTGGATGGATTCGTCGCTACCACGCTTCGTGACCGTGACGTTGAGGACGCTGGCCCACGAGCCAGTGGGGTTGTAGCGCACGGTGTGGTTGAACGGCTTCCCGTCGGCGTACGTGATGAACGCTGCGATCGAGATGCGCTCTCCGCGCTCGAGCGTGGTGGCGGCCGTGCCGCGCTGGACCGTCTGGAAGTCCACGATGGGAGAGCTCGAGACGACCGCGAACGTCGTCCCAGTGATGTTCGCGACGCTGTTGCCCCACGCGTCGGCCGTGCCTGGGTTCAGCACGAAGACGTGGTTCCCGAGGGGGTTGTAGTCGCGCTGGTAGCGCGTCGTGAAGACCCACGCGTTGGCCACGAACTTGCCCGTCACGGTCTGGGCCCCCGCGCACGTGTTCGCGCCGGGGCCGGAGTCGCGCACGAAGCAGCCCCTGAGGGGCGTCGTGTTATCGTGGTCCGTGAACGGCGTTCCGTTGTGGTACTTGACGGAAAGGACGACCTTTGCCTCTTGGGTGCGTTGTAGTGTGGGGACGTCCTGCACGAAGATGGGGCGCAGCGTGGCCGCGCCGACAGTGTAGTTCGCGACGTCGCGCATTGGGATGCGGTTGCCCCACGCGTCGCGCGCTTCGGCAAGGCGCAGCGTGAACGTGGCGCCCGGCGAGAGCGTGAGGTCGCGCGGGACCGTCCAGGTCGCTTCCCAGCGGAAGCGTTGCGGCACGTAGGTGAGCTGGATGTCCCCCAAAGCGGTGGGGCCGCCGCCCGTGCCGGACGCAGCGTCGCGGGAAGCGTTGCGGATGACGCTCACGAGGAGCGAGCGGGGCGCGTTGGGGGGTCCGGGTGGCAGGTCGCCCGGCACGAACTCTGGACCATTGAACA
Organism: Thermoplasmatota archaeon; assembly: GCA_041658815.1. Taxonomy (GTDB): domain Archaea; phylum Thermoplasmatota; class SW-10-69-26; order JACQPN01; family JAJPHT01; genus JAJPHT01. The sequence continues at coordinate 17,369 of JBAZZN010000013.1, read as the reverse complement.
CGTCGCCGCCGGGGTAGTGGAGCGAAAGAGCGATCGTCGCGTTCTGGGTGCGTTCGAGCACGCCGGGCTGCGCGTTTGGCGCTTGGCCGATGATGACGTCTTCCTTGATGTCCGCTGGGCCGGCGTGGAAATAGACCTTCTCTTCCTGCTTGGTCGTGTTCGTGCCGCGCACTATGACCGCGTAACAGTCCAGGAAATGCTGGGGAGGGCACGATGCTGCACGCACGGCCTCGTCCTTGGGCACGCGCCACTCGTAGAACACGAGCCCCGTGACGTCCGCGCGGGAGGGACCCGGCGGGTCGAGCGGGACGTTCGTCCACTGCGAATCGTCGATCCTGCGCTGCACGATGAACTGGACTGGCGCGTTGGGCTCGAAGCCGGACGCGTGGAACTCGTGACGCTCGCCCGACGCGATCGTGCCGTTCTTGGAAGTGAACGCGTCGAGCAACCACATCTTGAACGTGCGCGAGAGGTCCTGCGAGCCAACGGTGGCGGAGGCCGTCCAGGATGCGTTGTAGCGGCCCGCTTGGTCAGTCACGGCGTTGCGGCCAGACGACGTGCCTGGCGCTGGCTCCGTGAAGTCGCGCGGGAACCAGGCCCACGACTTGGTCGCAGTGAGCGTCGCATAGTACACGGCCGAGTCGTCCGAAAGCTCGTGGCACACGTTCGTGCTGAATGGATGGTTGCAGTACACCTTCACCGTCACGGAGGGGCCGCCAGGCGGGAAGTTGCGGATCGAGACGTTGACGGGTTGCCCCTCCATGTAGTTGGGAGCGTCTGGGAACCCGCCGGGGCACTCCTTGCCCGAGGGCGGCGGAGGCGTGGTCGGCGTCTTCGTGGGGTCCGCAGGAACGCCGGGGCCGCGGACTTGGGGGTCCCGGTCGAAGCACAGGGCCGGCGCTGCGATCTGTGCCCCGGCTTGAGGCATGGGGAGGACGCTCAGCGTCAAGAGCGCGAGCAGGACGAGGGCTCGCACGCGGCGCTGGGTCATCAAGGCAACACCTCTATGGCTTGGATGACGAAGCGTCCCCAAATTCGGCCTTAAGACTTGTTGTGCACCGTGGGACCGTGTTCTCACGACCCGACACGCGACGGATCCACGCCCAAGAGCGCGTTCCTGATGGGTGCCAAGTGCGAGCCGTCCACGGTCACGTGGATGAGGACGAATACGAAGACAAGGATCCCCATGGCGAAGTGGATGAAGCGCCACCTCGTGAATCCCCACCGCGCCACGAAGCTCCGTTGCATGGCGCCCGTCACGCCCAGGCCCACCATTGCCGCGAGCGATAGGCCGCCCCACACGAGGCCGTGGCTCCAGTTCCAGAACGCCTCGTAGAAGAAGAGGAACATGTGCAGGAGCGCGACGCCAAGGAGCCAGAAGCTCATCGAGTTGTGGAAGAGCACGCGTCGGCGCGCGCCGCCGAACATCGAATTGAGCGGTTCGACGGTCTGCTTGCCCAACGTGCCGCCAAAGACGAGGCTTGGGATGATCAGGAACGCGCCAGTGAAGCCGAGCACTTGGCCCCACCGGCGGAGCACCGGCTCCATGAGGGAGACGGAGTTCCCCTTCGCCACGTTCGCGCTGCCCATCGAGAGCGTGGCGCCAGTCTTGAACTCCATCGTGTTCCACTTGTCATAGTCGCCAAGGTCTCCGATGGCCTTGTCCGTGTGCGCGTGGTACGCGGTCGCGCGGCCGCCGTAGCGCATCTTCTGGAGCGCTTCGACGTCCTTCGCGTTGATGGTGAAGCTGAACGTGAACGACTCGCCAGGCTTGAGAAGCGCGGGGCCAGCCACGACGAGCTCTTGCACCTGGCTGAGGTTGTAGTAAACGGTCGCCGCGAGCTTGTACGTGCCCGTGGGCTGGATGCCGTTGTAGCGCACCGTGGCTTTCCACGCGCCGATGCCGCCCTTCGTGAGGTTCGTCTGGTCAACCGATATCAGCTGTGTCGTGCGGCCGTTCGTCACGGCGGGGCTGGACTCGGGCACTTTCTGCGTGGTGTCAGTGAGCTTGATCGAGCCGTCGGGGCTCTCAAGGGCGAGCGCGTAGTCCACGCCGTTGGCACGGGAGCCAAGCGGGCCTGGCACGTTCGCGGCTTGGCCCACCATCGAGACGACCAACTGCGTGGCGTTCGCGTCCACCGTGAGGGGGTGCGTGGGGCCCGCGGCGCCATTCTGCGCGGTGCCGTCGAGGGCGGCCGCGACGGGGTCGCGCGCGCCGGGGAATGATAGCCCTGGCGCGTCGCTCGTGTTCACGTAGCCGACGGTCCTTTGGAGGTCGTTGAGCCAAGGGTTCTTGATGGTGAGTTGGAAGGTGAACTGTTGGCCCTTCGGCACTTCCGTGACGACGGTCGGAAAGAGGTCCATGCTGCGGAACCCTTCCTGCTTGTGGTGACCGTAGCACTCGGCCGTCGCTATCTCACCGGACGGCTCGACGGCTTCCTGCCCCCAAGTTGGCAAGCCCACGATTAGGAGCACCCCGAGGAACGCGCCCATCAGGAGCGAGAGCTTGCGGAGCGCGTGGGCCATGGTCCGCGAATCCCCAAGAGCCGTGGATAAGCGTTCCGCACGGGACGTGAAAAAGCTAGACGAGCCCGGTGAAGAACCTCGCCACGCCGGCGCCGCCGAACCCTGTGCTCCCGGCAAGATCACGCCAAGACTCCAAGAACCCAAGAAGAGCCGTCCCTGCTTTCGCTTCTTGGGGTCTTGGGGTCTTGGCGAGATATGCCATAGGGGGCCAATTAACCCGGGCTCGACTCGGCCATGGCCGACAAACGGGGTTCTTCACCGGCCTCACGTGAAAAAGCTAGACGGGGACGCGCGAAAGCGAGTACCCCTCACTGGCCCAGAACGAGCGCCTTCACACCCTGGATCGACTTGAACACGGGGCACTCGGGGCAGTAGTCGTAGGCACCCATCGGGCAACCGGTGAGGCGCAGCGTGAGCGCGCCCGAACGCGGCTCTTTGTCGATTACCGCACGCGCGTCGGGACACGGGTATGGAAGCGCGCCTTCCGGCGCTGGGGTCACGCCGCTTTCGTCATCGTCCGCCACTTGCGCTCGCTCCCGCGCTCGCCCTTGCCCTTCGTCGGGGTGCGTCTCGTCCGTCCAGATGCGGCGGAGGGCGTGGCGGAACTGGGGCGGCAGGCGGCGGTACGCGCGCAGCGCTTCGTGGCCTTGGTCGGTGAGCGCGAAGAGCGTGCGGTTGCCGCCTGACTCGCTCACTTCGCGCACGTACCCGTCGGCGACGAGTTTCGCGAGGAGCGGGTACAACCGGTTGCGGTTGGGCTGCGCGCCGAACGTCTCGCCCATCTCTTTGAGGAGCGCGTAACCGTGCTTGGGCTGCTGTTCCAGACTCTCTAGGAGGAAGACTTCGAGGAGGCCGCGTAGTAGTTTGGGTCCCGCGTCCGCCAGATCGACAACCTCCTGCAACGCGGCGTGTTCCAGTTCCCTCTTCAACTTTCGCTGGTCAATAGGGTGAAATGTCTCAGTGTTCCAGTTTGACCCCAAGTTTTGGCTAACCTATCTGGGCTAAAGGTCAACCCTACCATGGGGGGGTGGTGGGTATGTTCGAACGAAGGCCGAAACCGAACCTTGATTTCCTGTCCAAATGTGCTGACCGCTTGCCCGCAGCGTGCTGCGCACGAACGGGCTGAGGGAAACTGGCAATGCTTGCGATCGAGGCGAAGAACCCGAGCCGACCAATCGAGAACGGAAAAGAGATCAAGGTCAAGATCCCAGTCGGCTACCACATCAAGCTCCACACGTTGAAGGTCCTCAAGGGACAGAGCATCTCGGACACCGTCGAGCTTGCCCTTGAGAAGTACTTCAACACGCACCCCTGGCCCGAGCACATGCCCCCCAGTGCGCGCGTCGTGCAGGTCGGATCGGGGCCGATGGGGCCTCTCTAAGATAGTTCTCAACCGCAACGGAAGCGCATGGCCCGGCCGGTCTCTCCTCGGTCGGTGCCTGCCTCCCGTTTTTCGTTCCAGTTTCTTGCTTCTTGTTCCAGTTTTGCCCATCGAATGGCCATCGCCCAGTACCATCAGGAACCAAGCCAAGCACACGGATGGCGCCAGCGATGGCGTTCGAAACGACCCTCACGGTCCCCACCGCTCACGTTCCCGAGATCATGGGGCGACTCTCACGCGCTGGCTTCCTCGTCCTGGACACGGGAGAACGCGTATCGACCGAAGAGAGCCTCGAAGGCGAGGCGCTGCTTCGGCTCGCCCACGTGACCATCGCCGATGTGAACCCCGATGGGCCAATCGAGCTTGGCGTCAGCGCTTGAGAAACCCCTTTCTGCGAAGAGCCCACATGCGGCGGCATGGCCCCGCCGCACGTCATCGTCGCGCCAAGCCTACTCTCGGCCGACTTCGCGGACCTCGCATCAGGCCTTCGAGTGATGGAGGAGTCCGGCGCAGATTGGGTGCACGTGGACATCATGGACGGCCGTTTCGTGCCCAACATCTCGATCGGGCCCCCGATCGTGGCGGCCATCCGCAAACGCACGAAGCTCCCCTTCGACACGCACCTCATGATCGTGGAGCCAGAGAAGTACGTGAACGCTTTCGCGAAGGCCGGAGCCACGTCGCTGACGGTCCACGCAGAAGCCTGCCCCCACCTCCACCGCACCATCCAAGAGATCCACGAGGCCGGCATCAGGGCCGGCGTCGCGCTGAACCCTGGCACGCCCCTCACAGCCATCGAGAACGTGGTCCATGACCTCGACGTCCTCCTCATCATGACCGTGAACCCCGGCTTTGGCGGCCAGAAGTTCATTCCGACCATGATCCCCAAGATCGAAGCCGCACGCGCGCTCCTCGACCGCGAGGGAAGCGAAGCAGTCCTCGAGGTCGATGGCGGCGTGAACGTGGAGACCGGCGCGCTTTGCCGAAAAGCGGGCGCCACGGCCCTCGTCGCCGGGAACGCCTTCTTCACGCACAAGGGCGACAAGCGCGAGTTCGTGCGGGCCCTACGCCTCTGAGCGCGACCATGCCCCAGCTCACGACCAACGAGTACGACGCGCTCGTCCTCACGCTGAGCTGGATCATAGGCTTCATCCCCATCTACTTGCGGCGCCCCAACTGGAAATGGGTCAGCGGCATCGGCCTCGCCATGCTGATATCCCCATTCGTCCGCATGGCTATCGACATCTACCTCACAATAGGCGCGCTATTCGTCTTCACCGTTCTCCAACCCGTCTCGCAGGAAGCACTCTGGCACAGCGTGGGCACGCGGCTCCTGTGGTACTTGGTCGTCCCCGGCCTCGGCCTCCTTCTGCTGCACGGCATGTGGCACCGGAACGCGAGAGAAGCGGGCGAAGAGATCCTGAGGACGCACGGGCTCGCCCCAAAAGCCTCGTGGCGCCGAGACGCACAGCACGGGCTCGCCCTCTTCTTCGCCATCGCGATCGCCTACGTCGCCGCCTACGGCGTGGACCGACTCATTCCGCAGACCGTCGCAGGCGGCGACGAAACGCAGTACTGGCGCAACGTGACGTTGCCGCTCATCATCCTCCTCTCGGCCACCGCAGGCCTCACTGAGGAGTTCCTTTTCCGAGGCGTGATGCTCAAGTTCCTCAGCGAGCGGATGCCATGGATAGCCGCAGCCACTGCACAAGCGCTCTTCTTCGCCCTCACGCACAGTGGATACGGCACGTGGACGCACGTCCTCGCGCCACTCGCCTTCGGACTCGGCATGGCATGGGTCACGCGCGTCCTCGGCCTCCTCCCCGCCGCGCTCCTCCACGCGCAAGTGAACGTGCTCTTCTTCGCACTCGACGTCGCGCCAGACTACGTCGCCGCTCGCGGAGTGAGTGGCGCGCTCGCGCTGGGCGGGCTGGTGCTCGCCATGACCGTAGCGAGCGCGTGGGCACTGCGAGCGACGAAGGCAGAGGCCGTCCGATCACTTTGGCGAAGCCTCAGGAAGCGCTTCGCAGACGTGGGCAAGGCCCCGACTAACTAGATTCTTCGGGGCGCACGGCGGACCAGAAGGCGCCCGCGGCGGCAGCGATGGCGGAGAGCGCGCCAAGCGTCAAGAGCAGGTTGGCTTGGCCCTGCGCGGCCTTGACGGCCGAAAGGTCCGACCCGTGAGGCACCAGGATGAATGTCAGTAGGCCCACGACGATGAATCCGGCAAGTCCGCCCAAGAGGAGGATCCGCGCTGGTCGTTCGCGTTCCCACGCGGCCGCGAGCGCGGCCCCTCCTAGCATCAGGGGGCTCGTCTGGGCGAGGTAGTCGAACACGGCGCTCGCGAGCGCTGGCGCGGCAGCGTCGATGTGGTATCGTCCGCCGCTGCGGATCGTGATCGGCGTTTGTAAGAGGAAAGCACCGACGGTCACGATGAAGTAGGCCAGGAGCGCGATCCCGGCCCAGCGGGGGAGGTCGTCGCGAGATGCGGCGAGGAAGATGGCTGCGAGGAACGCGACCGCGAAGGCGACGAGGACGAGGGTGCCTGCGTACGCGGAGGCGGCCAGGGCCACGAAGGCGAGTCCGTAGGCTGCATATCCCAAGCGCAGCACGACCACGCGCGTCATCCCTGGCCACAGACTGGCTGGGGCGGGAAAGGTTTTCGGAATGTGCATCAGCCGCGTTGGGGCTTGCCGAAGAGCCTGCGTAGGAGGCTGCTGCGCGTGGGCCCGCGCGCGAGCGCTTCCGCAGTGTGGGTCGCGTGGCAGCTTGGGCACCACGCAAGTTCGGCGCTTGGCATGCGGTTCGTGGTGGGGGCTTGCTGGAGGATGTCTCCCTGGCAAGAGGGGCAACGCGTGCCGAGGTAGTCGCGGATCGGCGTGGGCATGACCTTCCTTGCTTTGTGCGAGCCTATCTTGAACTCGCTAGTGACTACCATCCAGAAGTGGAAGAAGAGTGGGGTTGAAATGGGAGAATGGCCGGCGCGCTCGATATGACGAGACGAGCGCGTGAGGGGGTGCTCACGTCCGGAGCACGATCTCGATGTTGACCGAGTCGGGCACTTGGATACGCATGAGCTGTCGGAGCGCGCGCTCGTCGGCGTCCGCGCGGGAGGGGCCCGCCTCAGCGGGAGGGGCCCGTGCGGACAAGACGAGCGCGTGAGGGGGTGCTCACGTCCGGAGCACGATCTCGATGTTGACCGAGTCGGGCACTTGGATACGCATGAGCTGTCGGAGCGCGCGCTCGTCGGCGTCGATGTCGATGAGGCGCTTGTGGACGCGCATCTCCCAGTGGTCGTACGTTTCGGACCCGGAGCCGTTGGGCGCCTTGCGGACTGGGATGTTGAGCTTGCGCGTGGGGAGCGGGATCGGTCCAGCCATGCGGACGCCGGTGCGTTCGGCGATGGTCTTGATCTGCTGTGCGACGCCATCGATCTTGACGGGGTCGTTTCCAGCAAGCGAGATGCGGGCGGTGTGAGCCATGGTTGCACGTTCCTCCGCGAGTTTTTCCCAGGGGGGCTCGTCGGCGAGGGGTGCGGGAGCGGGTCCGTCCGCGGGAAGCGGCGGATCGTCACCGCGCCTGGCCGGGCGCCGGGAACATTCTCGCGTGGGATTCGAGCGATGCCGCAAGCCCTATTTGAATTCAGCGCTGGGGCGCAAGGTTTTCATGGGGCGTGTTCGGTCGTCCGCCGCGTCTTGGCCGGATTCCTGTCGTTCCTCACGGACTACCACTATGAACCAGTGGACGTGCCGACACTACTCACGCTCATCTTCCTGGAGGCCGCGTTGTCGTTCGACAACGCGGCGGTCCTCGCGGCCCTCGTGCGCAAGCTGCCCATGGAGCAGCGGCGCAAGGCCTTGCTCTATGGCTTGGGCGGCGCGTATTTCTTCCGCATCATCGCGATCCTGGGCATCTCCATCATCATCCGGAATCCGTGGCTGCAGATCGTGGGCGGCGCGTACCTCGTCTATCTGATGGTGCGTCACCTCGTGGCGAGCGCGCCGCACGACCAGGGAAACGCGCCGCGCTTGGCGGGCAAGCGCTTCCTTGGCCTTTCGGAGTTCTGGAGCGTCGTCATCACGGTCGAGATCATGGACATCGCGTTCGCGTTGGACCAGGTCATCGCCGCGGTCGGCCTCTTTGCTGGCAAGAGCGGCGGCGACAAGCGATTGCTCATCATCGTCGCGTCCATGTTCGCGATCCTGCTGCTGCGCATCAGCGCGTTCTACGTGGGCAGGCTCATCGACTGGTTCCCGCGCCTCGAGACGTTCGCGTACCTCGCGGTGGGTTGGGTCGGCATCAAGCTCGTCGTCGTCGAAGCTCTCGCCTACGCTATGCCAGACCTCGGGTTCGATGTTCCCAAGCTCATCAGCGTGGGCGTCACGATGTGCTTGCTTGTGCTGCCGGTCCTCGTGAAGGTGGCCATGGACCTGTCGCGAAAGCGTATGCGGCCGCACGTTTGACGCGAACTGGATCTTTGTAACCCCCGCAGGGGCGAACGAAGGGTATTCGTGTGCGAATACGGTCATAAGCCAATACGAGGAGAGGCACATGAGAACCATCACGATCGGGCTCGTCACGGGTTTCCTGGTGTTGGCCTTGGCCCCGCTCTCATTGAGCAGCGCCGGAAGCGGATACTGCGTGTCACAAGGTGAGCTCACTGAGCCGTCGGACAGGTGCTGCGAGTCCACCGGCACGGTTCCCCTCAGCGCACCTGATGGTGGCATGTTCTACATCGACACGCGAACTGATGTGATGGCCGGTGTCGCTTGGATATACGAGGAGTCGAATGCCCAAGCGGCGCTCCAGCGCGGCGGCGTCGATCTGCTCGGCTCGCACCACGCGACAACCCCCGGGGTGGGTGGGCATGAGATCAGCGAGGACAAGGTTGGAGTCGATTTCCCAGTCAGCTTGGGCGGCGTCATGATCCCGGCCCGCTCTGACACGGTGGTCGGCATCAGCACGCTCATGCCCACGCTGGGGGCAAGCTTCAGCCAAGGCTACGTTCCCCTCGTGAAGACGAACGCGTCTAGCGCAAGCGTCTCCGCCTGGAGCGCGCCAGGCGCGTACGCGTACGCCGACGGGCGCTACGATGGCTGCTACGACCAGCTGCCAGGGCTCGGTCACGACACCAACATCATCTGACGCCTCCACGCGGGCTCAGGCGTCGCCTCGAGTCAGCTTGTAGGATAGGCTCGTCTTCAGGGCCTCTTCCACGTCGCTCCCCTTCAGGTCACCCACCGTGACTGGCAGCTCCATGCGCTTGGCGCGGACGGGCTTGCCTGTCGGTTCGGCGGTCAAGTGTGCGCGGAACACGAGCGAGAGCACGTCGGGCGCGACCACGCGAAGGTCCACGAGTTCCAGCTTGGGCGCGTCGGTCCCGGTCCACGCGTGCACGACGCGCCTTGCGCCAGCCGCGGGGTGCTCGCCGGATCGCAGCTCATCATGAGGGAACTGCACGGTGCCGTCGCGTTCGTAGAGCACGTACTCGTTCCCAGCCATCGTGACGACGTCGAGACGCACGCGGGTCATCGGGCGGCGAGCGCTCCGGAACTGGAATGACTCTTCGGTTCGTCACCGCCGGAGGCACACATGACCCGCATAGGGACTCACGAACGTGCTCAAGTGGCAGAGGTCGGCTCCAATCACCATGCGCCTCCTGGCCGCTCTCCCCGCCGTCCTCCTCGTCCTCGCTGCGCTTCCCCACGTGGGCGCTTCGACCACGAGCGAGGTCCTCCTTGATGTGGGGGGCGTCCTTGCCCACGGCGTCCAGGCATTGCCCGCGGGCGAATGCAGGGGCATCGTCGTCGTCGCGCACGGCTACGGCCACAACGCGGTCGAGCACACGGGCCACCTAACTCACCTCGCTGACGAGGGCTTCGCCGCCATCGCGATGGATTACAGTGGACCACTGGACGGTTTCCCGTTGGGTGCGGGCATCCGTGACACCATCGCGGCAGCCGATCACCTGCGCGCCCAATGCCCCGGGGGTCCGGCTTACTTGTACAGCGTGAGCATGGGCACGGCCGTCGCCGGCCCGGTCCTCGCGTCGATGCCGAACTTCTTCTCGATCTGGGTGGACAGCGAGGGCTTGAGCCAACTCGCCGAGACTTGGGCCGAAGCTACTGCCCTCTCGCCCGGGAACGCGTTCGCCAAGACCGCGAGCGACGCCATCGTGGCCGAGTGCCACGGCACGCCAGCCGAGCGACCAGCGTGCTATCATGAACGTAGCGCCGCGCTCCGTGCGAGTGAGTTCGTCGGCCTCCAGGGCGTCGTCCTTGCTCATGCTCTCAACGATGGTCTCGTGCCCTACAATCAGGGTCGTGAGATGCAAGCCGCCCTCAATGCGCAGGGCATCAAGAACGACTTCTTCACGGTGGTCCGCGACACTAACGGCGGCACGGGCACGACGCTCACTGGGTACGGCTCGCATGACCTCGACAACGGCTTCACGGGCCACGGCACTGAGAGCGTGGACACGGACACCATGACCGCACTCACGTTTGGTCTCCTCGACCAGGTCGTGATGGGAACTTATGGCCAGATCGGCGGCGGCGAGACCGTGCTGGAGAGCGATGTCGGCATGGTTCCCCTCACGGCTTGAAGTGGACCCCCGCACCACCAGACGTCCGTCCTCGACAGCCATATAAAGACCGTCTGGGCGAGGCAGGGGTGGATGACTATCCCGAGCAGCGGCAGCCCGAGCCTCCACGAGGAGGACCTTCGGCAGGCGCTGGACCGCATCGCGGCGGAAAGCGTGCCCATCGTGTCGGGCGTTCTCGCGTTTCTGCTTGGCTTCTTCGCCCTAATCGACCCCTTTATCCACCCGCATCCCCAGGCGGTCTTGATCTCGGTCACGGACGCTCTAAGCGCGCTCCTGTGCGCTGTCATCTTCGCTCGCTCGTGGCGCCATGGCGTGCCTCCGCGTTACGCCCACGCGTTCCTCTTCACCGTCTGGCTCATCCCTGCAGTTGACGCCATTCGCAACATCTACCTCGTGCATGACGCGAACCAGATGCTCTACCTCATCATCACGGTCGTGGGTGCCGGTTCTCTCATGCTATCGACCGCGTACCTCGTGCCGTTCCTGGTGGCCACGCTCGTCGGATGGGCCCTCGTCATCCGCCAGATCCCAGACGTCCATTGGACGACCACCGGGCTCGCGCTCATCGCTGCGGCCGTCCTCGCGTTCCTTATCCAAGCTGTGCGCGTGCGCACGTACCGCCGGATCGAGCAGCTCCGCTTGGCGGCCGAGAAGGCCGGTTCTGAGCGCGACATCCGAGAGCAAGCCCTCGAGTCCGCTGTCCAGTCCGCATGGGAAAGCGAGCAGCGCTACCGTCACCTCGTCGAGCAAGCGCCAGACGCATTCCTCGTGCACCACAAGGGCCGCGTCCTGTACGCGAACAGCGCCGCCGCTCACCTTTTTGGCGCAAAGGCCGCAAACGACCTCTTGGGCAAGGATGCTATCGGCCTCATCCACCCAGATTACCGTGACGTCGTGCGGCGCCGCACCGCGCAAGTCGAGACCGAAGGCCGCGGCACGGAACTGCTGGAAATGAAGATCCTGCGCCTCGACGGGTCGAGCATCGACGTGGAATGCATGGGGCAGCCCATCTCGTACGAGGGCGACATCGCCGGCCAGACCATCATCCGCGACATCACGGACCGCAAGCGCGCGGACCATGAAAGGACGGTCGCGCAAGCGCGCCTCGTCGAGATCGGGCGCCTTCAGAACCTCGACCTCATGAAGACGCAGTTCGTGAACACGCTGAGCCACGAACTGCGAACACCCCTCACGCCGATCAAAGTGCAGCTCTACCTCCTCAAGGCCGCCAACAGCGCAGGCAACAAGGAGAAGGTCGCAAGCGCGACGCAGATGCTCGACCGCAACGTCTCACGCATGAGCGACCTCATCGACGAGATGCTCGACGTCGCGCGCCTCCAGGCCTCCACGCTCAAGCTCGACAAGAGCCCGCTCGACCTAGACGTGACCCTTGGCGAGGCGCTCGATAGCTTCAGGGACGTCGCCAAGCAGAACGGCGTGGACGTGCGATCCACGCTCGAGCACGGCCTCCACGTGGAAGCCGACGCGCGCCGCATGATGCAGATCATGTACAACCTGATGAACAACGCACTCAAGTTCACGCCCCAAGGCGGCGTCATCACGATCGACGCTCGTCATGAGGACCGCAAGGCCATCGTGAAGGTGACCGACACGGGGATCGGCATCAAGGAAGAGGACATCACACGCCTCTTCGAGCCGTTCAGCCAACTGAACGACAACATGCAGAAGACCAACGCCGGAACTGGCCTGGGCCTCTACATCTGCAAGGGCATAGTGGAGGGTCACGGCGGACGCATCTGGTGCGCATCGCCCGGGCCTGGCAAGGGGACGACGTTCGCGTTCGAGTTGCCGTTGAAGAGCTGAATCAATTCACGCTGCTTAGCGTGCTATCACCCGCAGTCAAGCACCCAAACGCCACGACGTCCGTGCCGCTGTCCACGTCGTTCACGTACACGACGCCACGGTGGACGACGACGTCCCACACGTCCGCGAACGCGACGGGGCTTGGCGGCGGGGCGCTTGTGGGCTTGGTGGGCTGATAGTGCGCCATCGGCGCGAGGCCAAGCGTGCCAACGAGCGGTTTCGAGTCGAGCTTCTTGAGGTCGAAGATGAAGACGCCTTTGGTGTAGTGCGCAACGTAGAGCTTGCCGTCGAGGAGCTGGATGTTGTGCTCGGGCGTCGTGGGGTCCGTGCGGTCGCTTTGCCACTGCGCGAGCAGGATGGGCGTTCGCCAGTCCGTAGCGTCGAAGATCGAGAGCGTGTTCACACCCACCTCCTGGATGGTCGCGACGAGACGCCGGTCGCCCACCTTCTGTCCGATAGCAGTGTGCGTGTAGCCTTGTGCGGGGCCGATGTTGGGGCTGATGGCGAGCATGGTGGCCTTCGCGGGGTCGCTAACGTCGAACGCCTTCCACCCCTCGACGCCGTTCGCGACATACAAGACAGGCTTGTGAGTGAACTCGTCCCACACGAGACTCATGTCGTGCGGGCCCAAGGGCCCGCCAGGAAGGACGTCGTCCCCGAGGCGGCCGATCGTCTGCAGCTTGCGCTCGGAGCCCTCGCCAACGAGCTTCGCGACCATGACGCCGGCGTCATCGTTGGGCGCGAGGAAGACGTAGTCCACGCCGTTGATGCGGCCCGTGGTCAGCATGTGCATGTTCGTGCTCGTGTGCCCCGGTCCTGGGCTGGGGTACTTCCACACGTCCAGCAGGATGGGCGTGATGTTCTCCTTCTCGATGATATCAAGTGACGCGGCATGGATGACTGGGCCGACGTCCACGAGGTCCACCGTGTCGGTGTGGCCCACGATGGCGGTCTCGTTGTCGGGCATCCACTTCACGTCGTAGGCGTGCAGGACCTTCGTGAGGTACGCCCCCACGCGCACCGGGTTCGCGGGGTCCGCGATGTTGGTCACTTCGAAGCCGCCGTCCGCGTAGCGCGCCGTCAGCAGCCAGTCGCCGCGCGCGTCGATCTCGCCGCGGATGCCCTCGCCCTCGTAGGCGATGTTCGTGATCTGCTTGAGGTTCTCACTGGTCTTGCCCGCGCTCACGCTCTTCGCGTCGCACGGAACACCGGCGACGAGCTCGCTGAGATTGGCCTGCACGGCCGCCGTGTCGAGCTTCACGGACCTTGGATCGAGCTTGGCCTCGGGGCTCACGCAGCCAGCAGCGACGAGGGCCGCGAGGACAAACAGCACGAGAACGGGGCGCATGGGGTTCGACCCATCTGCCGAGTAAAGCCCTTTCTAGCACGAGACGCCCCGTCAACCTCCACGCCAACACCCCAAGACGCAAAGACGCCAAGCGACCAATTGAGGAAGCGAAGCCATGCCTCTCCCCTGCGGGCTTGGTGTCTTGGGTTCTTGGAGTCTTGGCGGGTCGCTGACTTGCGACGACGAGTTGGTACGCGAAGCCGCGCGAAGGGGAAGCCGAGTCTCTTCGCGGTCCTCGCGCCTTCGCGTACCAGGAATCATGTCGCAGACTGAAAAGCGGCGTAGCATCTTGCGGCACAATCACCAAGTGATTTGCTCCCCGGGGTCACGGCGGTGGCAACCTTCAAATCACATCCCCCTTCACGAGCAACGAGGCTAAGACCACGTGCTCTGTAGATCCTTCATCAAGATACGACCACTCCACGTAGTAGTCTCCTGGCGTCGCAAGACCGAAGCAAGGGTGAAGACTCAGTTGTGAACATTGGGATGAGTAGTCCCAGAGGCCTGGGAATGAGTGCCCTGGCGGAACACTCACGTAGTCAGCATAACCGGATGCTTCGAAGACCACCCCGTTATCGTTCAACACCCGGAAGGGGGCGCTGTTTGTGAGAAACACTCCACCCGATCCTGTGTTCGTGAATGCCAGATGGACCCCACTTTGAAGGTCTTGCGGTCGGTACGTGTACACCGGTTTGTCTGTTGACAGGGCAGCGCCATCGTTGCCAGCTTTTACCAAGGGGAATGCTGCCAGAATCGCAATTGCGGCAATCACGATGTAGTGCGAGCGTTCGCCTCCCATCACGAGGCCAATGGATTGAACATTGCTTCAGGCCTTCGTTGCTCAGGTCACGACAACAGCTTCTTCCGAGTGGCGCACGTCGCCGTTTCTATGCCCCCCGCGTTCCTTCAGGTCGCGATCCCCGTGCTATACGTGTACGACGAGGGCACGCTGCCGGAAGTGCCCCCCGGCTTCGACATGGGCCTCTTGCCAGTCATCAGCCGCGCGCTAAAGGAGCACGCCAACACTGGTAAGGTCACCGTCATCACTGGTGCGCCCACCGCGGCAGAGGACCTGCCGCGCGCGTTCACGAGCCTTGGGCTCCAGTACGCGAACCTCACCCGCGCGTCGCCCGAAGCTGGGAACCTCATGGTGGCCGAGTTCGTGGCTGACCACTTCGACGCAGAGGCCGTGCTCGAGCACCTCAAGCGCCTCTTGGAGGAGCGCCAGAAGGAACTCGCGGAAAGCGTCGAGGCGCACACCGGCCGCAGCCAGGTCAAGACGATGGACATCTCTGACCAGCAGATGCAGGACGCAAGCGGCGGATCGAGCGAGGACGACCAAGACAAGCCATGAGCACCCGAGCGTTCAAACCCCCGTCCTTGGTTGCGCACGACCATGGACGAGCCGCACTTCCGCGCTGCGTACGACGCGGACGCCGCCAACCGCTCAAGGCAATCCTGGGAAGAGTACAAGGGCTGGGTCCAGAAGTTCTACGATGGCCAAAGGTTCCCCCCCATCCCAGGCTGGGCCAAGAAGCAGGACGAACTCTCTCGCGCGCACGCCACACGGCCCGAGGTCCGAGCGCAGCTTGATAGCACAGGGAAGCTCCTTGCGAGCGAGTGGGCCAAGGACAACGGCGTTCGCAAGGTGTCAACGAGCGACCTTCAGTCCTGGTCCAAACGGTTCGAGGGCGCCAGCAAGGACGCGGACGCGCTCCTCGCGGCCCTGCGCGACGTGGAGCAGCAGGTCATAGGCCGGTTGGGGCCTACGAGCGCATAGGAAGAGCCGCACTCAGGTCAGGATGAACGTCCAGCACTCACTGGATCAATGAATCTGGGACGACGGCCCTGTCGTCCACGCAGACATCGCTGTCATCGGGCACGTACTCGGACGTACCGCCCCGCTGGAGGTCCTTCGTGACGTCCCCGCCCACGAAGATGCCGTTGGACTCCTGATAGAGCCACAAGCCGTTGCCCAGCGCAAAGTTGCGGTCGTCGATGTAGAACGTGGTGGCAGCATCGTTCGCGGGCGAGATCTCGACCAGGCCTAGCGCGGACGAGTCGCCCGGGCCGCACTCGCCGGTGGAAGCGTGCGCCACAAGGGGGAACGCGAGAGTCGCGGACAAGAGGACGAGCACGAGGGTCTTCGTCATGGCGAGGCCTTGGTGGGGCGGCTCGCCCAATAACGCGCTCCATCGGCTGTGCGGAGTTGTGCGGTGTTCTCACTCCGGGTGACAACGGGGTGAAGGCGCTGTGCCCAATGGCGCGGGAGTCCGGGGCACAGCACTCGCTGGTTGCCTACGCGAGAGTCGCGCCCGCGTTGGTCAGGACCACGGTGGGGCCGGTGGGCGGGTCGTAGTAGTGGCACGAGCCGCGGGCGACCTCGACGCCGTTCACGTAGAGGACGAACGGCACGTCGAACGTGACGCCGTGCTGAGCGCGCCACCACGTGAACGTCGCGGTGGTCGTGCACGTTTGGCCAGGCAGCGTCGTGCATGGCTGCGAGGTAGCGCCAGTGACTTGGCCAGGCGTGCCGAGGACGCTTGGCGCCCAGCCCTTGTCGAAGGAAGCGCCAGCGACGTCCACGCGGATCTCGAACGTGCAGGCGGAGGCCGAGCCGGGGTGGTTCGTGCCGTTCGCGTAGAGCTTGAACGTGCCGTTGTCGGCCGCGCCAACGACGCTGCTGAGCGTGTCCGCCTTTCCGGCTGCTGGCATGCACTCCATGTTGCCGGCTTGGACGCCAGTGCAGTTGCTGTTCCCACCCTTGGGGTCGCGGGGGCTCGGCGCACAGGGGTCGGTGTCGTGGGTGGGGTCACCAGCGGCGGCGAGGGGGATCGTGAGGAAGGCAAGCGTCAGGAAGAGGCTGATGGTTCTCATCGTACCGGCCATTCGCTGGTAGGCCAAGGCGTTTTCCAAGCGGGAGCTTGCTTGGGGAGAGGGGTGGGGGGACCTCTTACGTTCCTCGGTAGCGCCCGCGCTGCACGATCTCCTCGACCTTCTTCTCTACCGCGAGAGATCCGCCCGCGTCCCGATAACCAGCGAGCACGTGCTCGAAGGCGCCCCCAAGCTGCGCGTGCGTGGCCTCCAGCGCTTCCATGAGGACGTGCAGGTCCGCACCCTTGTCCTCGTCCTCCGCATTGAGCGAGGCCAACCCGAAGTCTATCAAAGCTATCGATCCTTCGCCATCGCACTGATGCTCGTCCGCGGGCAGCACCAGCACGTTGCTCGTCGTCAAGTCGCCATGCACTAGCCCGCGCGCATGGATGCGCGCCGCTGCCGCGCCCACCGCGCGCAGGAGCACGCTCGCGCGGTCCGGGTCGTGCTCCAACGTTTCCTTGAGCTGCTCGCCAGCCAAGCGCTCCAGCACGATGTCCGCGCCGTCCACCGTGAGCACGAGCGGCGTGCGCACGCCCACGTCGCGCGCTTGCGCCAGGAGACGCGCCTCGGCACGAGTGCGCGAGCCGCGCAACGACGCGTCCAACTCAGGATGACGGTACGCCTTGGCGACGCGCGACTTGCGCACGACGCTGCGACCCAGCAACTCAGATGGCGTGACGACCGCCTCGGCGCCCTGATAGCGCCCGTCGATGGCTCCGGCATACGCTCGGCGCTCCTCCTGGCGCCATGTGACCACGATGTCATCCGTGCGCTGGCGCTGGTCCACGGTGGTCTGTGCGAGCGTCTGC
>JBAZZN010000012.1:0-19557 GCA_041658815.1 Thermoplasmatota archaeon | reverse complement strand
GAAAGTCGTCGTGAGCACGTATGCGTCCTGGTGCGTCCAGAGGACGTTGCTCGTGCTGCTTGTTCCGTTGATCTGCCAATTGCTCGTGTAGGTGCAACCCAGAATGCATGGCGTCACTCCCCACGTGAGATTGAAGAAGGCCCACTCGCCCAACGACTTCGCGGCGGACGTTCGGGTCGTTCCCGAGTTCACGCTATCGACCGTCCACGTGTAGCTGCCGCCCAGCGTGTTCGCTTGGAGCGAGAAGGAGATAGTCATCTTGGCTGTGGCGTTGTTATAGACATACACTTTGCACGTGCCGCCGGTGGCCTTCGGGAGCGTGCAGGTCGCCGTGCTCGGCGCCACGAATGCGGTCTTGTCGTTCACGACTGCGGCGCTCACGCTTCGCCCGCCCGCAGTCGGCATGTGGGCGTAGTTGAACGCGCCCGCTGGCGTGTACCAGCCCACGAGGCCGATGGCGCCCAACATGAGCGCCACGGTCCGGAGCTTGCGTGCGTTCATCGCCACGCCTCCCGCAGCCCTAGCTCGCGGCCCACTGGGCGGCGCACGGCTCCCAAAGCGACGAGCCACAACGCGCCCACCGCAGTGGCGCACGCGCCAAGGACGATGTCTGGAAGGCCCGGCATGCGGTTGTGTAGCGAGACGGTCCAAGACTCGGGGAGCACTGCGGGGTAGCGCCAGACCGTGACTTGGTCTCGTTGGATGCCATGCTCGCTTCCCGCCGTTTCTCGTGCTTGAAGGACGGCGCGATGCCATGGCTCGACCCGCACGGCCCTCCCATCGGTGGTGACGTGGGACGATGCTGGTTCCAGGAGCACGAACGTCGGCAAGAACGCGAGGCTTCCTGCTTCGACTTCGCGCAGCACGCTTTGCCCGGGATTCGCCGCGCGCACGCCGTCTGACGAGGCCACGGCACCCACGACGATGACCTCGAGCGGGAGGTCCGTGTGCGCAGCGTGGATGGCGATGCCGATGGACGCGCTGAGCAGGGCAAGGAGCGCGAGGCCCACGTGCCAACCGAGCACGCCCCGGGGGAAGATGAAGCGTAGGCGGCGCTGGATGGCGATGGATGGTGGGCGCTCGCTCGCGCGGCGGTCTGGGCGCGCGAAGGTCGGCAGGAAGAGGACGACGGCGCTGATGACGATGACGGCGGACGCGAGCTTGTCAGCGCCACCCACAGCATTCTCGAAGCGCACCATCTCGATGTGGGCTCGGGTGAGAGTGTGGCCAAGCTTGGGGATAATGATCGGGGCACCGCTTGGGCCCGTCACTACCCGACCCATGACCCGGTCGTGCGTGACGAGCGGCTCGATGTTCATCTGGTCTTGGATTGCGTTCGCGTCACCCTTCGTCACCCACCCGCCCTCGGCGTCCCCGCCCACGATGCGGTGCACGGCTGGTTGCCCCGTGGTCACTGAACTGAAGAGGATGATGTCACCAACGTGCATCTCCCGTGGGTACGGGTTCACGAGGAACACGTCGAAGGGACCAAGCGTCGGCGTCATCGATTCCGAGATGGGGTAGGACACGAGTGGGCGGCCCGTGATGAGCGGCACGAGGATGATGACGCTGAGGACGATGCCCGTCGCTTGGAGCCCCCGTTTCAGGATCCCGAGCGTGCGTCGTCCAGCCATCAAGCACTCCCCCTTGGTGCCTCAACCGCTTGACCGCGCCGCGAAACTGATCGTGGGCGCCCACGCGGGGCTGGTCGTGTCCTTCGTCGTGCCGTCCGCCTTGATGCCGAGGTAGATCGCGGAGCCCACGGCCACGCTGCTCGCGAACTCCTTGTTCTGGCCGAACGTGCTGCCGATGGTCATGGACGAGTCGGTCGAGTAGGTCAGGTTGATCGTCATCAGCGTGTCTGAGGAGTTGGCCCAGAAGTTCGTCCAGGCCTTGTCGCCCTTGTTGGTCACGACGAGGATGTTCTCCCAGTACGTGATCGTGCCCGAGTTGACGCCCGTTCCCGTGCCCGAACCGCAGGCGGCCGCGAACGTGATGGTGATCTTGCCGTTGGACGTCCCGACGTGGCAAGAGTACGCCGTGTCCTGGTTCGCAAGCGAGACGTAGGCGTTCGCATCCGTCACGAGCGTGAGCGTGGTCGTGCGGCCGGAGACCGTCGTGTAGTTGAACGCGGTCGCGCCGAACGTGCCCGCAGCGACGAGCACGAGGATGATGAAGGAGAGGAGCCTTGGTCGCACGTTGTTCCCAAGAGGAGTTGGGGCGGGGCCCCATATCTCCGGTCCTGTCTCGGGCTTTGGGAGAATCACGCCGCGGGGTGGACCCGTTCAGCTTCCTCAGGCCGTGGAGCGCGCGGCGAAGGTGATCGTTGGCGCCCACGAGCCAGAGCTCGTGTCCTTCGTGGTGCCATCCGCCTTGATGCCGAGGTACACGCTCTGGCCCACTGCGAGGCTGCTTGCGAACTCGGCAGTCTGGCCAAACGTGCTGCCGATGGTCATGGACCCAGTCGAGTACGTGAGGTTGATCGTCATCAGCGGATCGGACGAGTTGGCCCAGAAGTTAGTCCAGGCCTTGTCGCCCTTGTTGGTCACGACGAGGATGTTCTCCCAATACGAAACAGAGCCGCTGTTCACGCCGGTGCCCGAGCCGGAGCAGGAGCTGGCCAGCGTGATGGCGATCTTGCCGTTCGTTTCCGCAACGTGGCAAGAGTACGCCGTGTCCTGGTTCGCGATCGAGATGTAGGCGTTCCCATCCGTCACGACAGTTATTGTGGTCGTGCGGCCGGAAACCGTCGCGTAATTGAAAGCCGTCGAGCCGAAGACGCCAGCAACGACGAGGGTCACGATCGCGAGCGACAGGAAACTTGTCCTCATGCGTTCACCTTACGGAACACCCCTCACCACTCCCGGGCTATCTTTCTGCGGAAGTTGGGACAAGGACCAAGGGCACATGGGCCACTGCCCCCAGATCGTGGTGGCTGTCAAGCCGTCGCGCGGGCGTCGATCGTGATCGTTCCCGAGACGGACTGCCCGGACGCGACCGTGCCCGAGTTCACTTGGACGCCCACGTACATGGCGCCTCCCACGACGAGGCTCCTCATCGTGGCCGCTGTCGAATAGCTGCCATCCGTCATGGTTCCGGTGCTCGTGGCTGTCTGGACCTTCACGGAGGAGCTGCTCCCGCTGGACGTCGTTGCGTTCACGTACACGTCAACGGTGCGGTCCCCCTGATCTGTGATGGTGAGGATATCGTTGAGGTCGGCTTTCGAGTAGCGCGAGGACGTCGAACCATCGCCCGCGCCCAACCCCGTTCCGACGCCTCCTCCGCACGAGCTATCGAACTTGAGCGTGACCTTGCCGTTCACGGTACTCACGAAGCAAGCGTGCGCGCCGCCTGACGTCGCGGCGATGCTAAGGTAAGCGGACGAGTCACCAACGAGGGTGATGGTCACGGTGCGGGCTGAGACTGACCCCCAATTGAATGCGGAAGCGCCCAGCGTGAGCGACGCGAGGACGCCCAGGGCCACGAACACAAGCAGACCTACCCGCGCCATGCGCGTGGAAGCGTGGGCCGTTCCCATCGCTCGTTCGCTTTCGGTCATTGGCCGTTCTGCCAGTTGATACTCACTCAAGTGAGGAACAATACTTGATATAGTCTCCCCGAGTGGCCAGACTTGCGGCCTGCGCACGCTTCCCGATCCGGACCCATCTTCATTTGCCTCGTTCAGCCTCCGTCCGATTGGAAAGCCTCCCACATCGAAGTGTGTGTGGGCCGCATACTTGTCATTCAGTCTCGCCCACGTACTCTTTCTGGAGCGCGACGACCTCACGGCTCGTCTTGGCCGCTGCATAATCCGCGAGCGGGTTCGCGTTCGTCTCAAGGAACGTGTGCCCCCAGCCGAACTTGGACATGAGCAGCCGCGCTTGCTCGGCCTCGCCCAGGATGTAGCAGGAGGCGGCGAGGGCCTCGACCGTCGATAGCATCCCCCACTTGCCATAGTTCACGGGGTTCGACGCCAACAGCGCGGGCAACGCGCGTGGCTCGGTCCGCTCGCGAGCGATCGGAAAGATCCCCTCCGCCAACTTCCACGAGCAATCCAGCGCCACGACACCGCGCGCGCGGGCCGTGGCCTCGTCCTCGCGCGAGAGCGCGCGCTCCGCGAATGGGTCGAGGAGGATTGCCTTGCGAGGAATGCGGGTGGGCCTGTCGATGAGCTCGCACATCTCGAACCGGGCGACCTTGCGCGCCGTGTTCTTCTTTGGATCGTCCTGGGCGACGTGGTACACCAGGAGGGGGATGGTCAACGATTCCGTGGAGGTGGGCGCTCGCCGATGAAGCCTCCCTCGCCCAAGAAGCATTCCTGGTTCCTCCGCGGACATCGCGGATGGGGGGCCGGTGGCGGGGAGGTCCTGCAAGGATATATAAGAGCCGAGTCACACCATAGTATGAGCACCATGATGAATCGCGTCACTGTGACGATGTCACCCGAGCTCGACTCCGCGCTCACGCAGGCCGCGCTCCGCTCTGGCACATCGAAATCACACCTCGTCGAAACCTTCCTTCGGGAGCACAAGGTTGTACAGAGGTTCATCGAGGACGTGCGTGCCGAACCCGCGGAGCCCGTGCTTGCCGGCGGTCGCCGATCGAAGGCACGGCCACATGCTCACTGACCGATCTTCTTGCTCATCGGATAGAGCCAGCCCCACTCCTCGTCACGCACCCGCGGCCCGCGTGGGGCGAAACCGAAACGCTCCTTGTAGAACTTGACGAGCGCTTCGTTCATCGCCTCAAGACGCAATTCCTTCGCGCCGTAGTGAGGCGCGATTTCCTTCTCCACAACCAGGATCAACTCGCCTCCAATCCCCTTGTAGCCATGGTCGAGGTCGCGTGCGAGCCGGTCGATCGTGAGCGTCTTGCCTTCGACAACGATGAGGGCGACGCCGAGAACTTCTCCGTCGATTTCCTTGACGACAACGACATGACCCTCGAGGCGGCTGAGCTCTACGAACTCTTTGAGTGTACCCAAGGCCTCGCCCGATCGAAATGGCAGCTTCGCGTCCTCTTCACGGATGAATCTGAACGTAGGCGATAGCTTGACGCTTGGCAGTCCTCTCGCCCTTGCCATCGGCCCTCGAACAAGCCACGTCCGTAAGCTCCTTCTCTTTGGCCCTCACCCCATCGGGCTCGTCGAGCGCGTGTAGATGACCTTCGCGCCTCCCTCGGCGTTGTCCGCGTACGCCACGTGCGCCACGTTGCGCGCGTCCAGACGGATCTGGAAGAAGTCCAGCAACTCGCGTCCTCCCTGGCAGAGAACGCCATCCACGCAGATGGGCCCCTTGTGCACCGTGCCGGGCGAGACTTGCATCTCGCGGAACGTGGGGGCGTCCGTGTCGCCGTTCTTCGTGTAGCTCGCCTGGACGTGCCACTCTCCCTTCACGTCCTGGGGGCGCCCGGGCAGCGGGTTCTCGTACCACGCGAGCGCAAGCTCTCCCGGAACATCCCCGGTGCTCACCCAGGGTTGCGCGTGGCTGCCGACGTGCGAGTCCACCTTCACTGGCTTGGACCACTTGGCTCCGTGGTCCTTGCTGTACGTGAGCCACACGTCAGTCGTGCCGCCCTCCAGCTTGGCCGCGAATGTGGCATAGAGCGTGCCAGCGTCGTCCACAGCGAGGATAGGGAAGAGGTTACTGTAGCTCTCGGCTCCCTTTGCGACGGTGCGCGGCGTCCACGTTAGCCCGCCATCCTCCGAAACGAGCACGACGACGGCGTACCCGTTGAGTGGGGGCGTGAGGGGCGCGCCTGCGGAGCCCATCGTGAACGAGACATAGACGATCCCCTTGGGGTCCACCACTATGTTGCCCATCGTCTGGAAATCGACCTCGGTCGCGCCGCTCGTGGCGAATGCCAAGTGCGGCGTCCACTTGAGTCCCCCATCGGTGCTCTTCGTGACCCACACGCCGCTGGCGAGCTGGTTGTACGCGAGATAGACCGCATCGGGCGCGCCCGCGAGTGGCCCAACGTCCTTGCCGTTCGCCATCCACTGGCGGTCGGTGAGCGGAGCGTCGGACGCGATGGGTTGGTACGACCACGTCTTGCCCTTGTCGTGGCTCGAGAACACGGAGAGCGCCGCGAGCTGCTCCAAGTCAGAGTAATACAGGCTGCCGTTGCGTGCGATCGTGAGCTCGGCATCCCCACCGAAGACGGGGCCGGGCCCGAAGTCGATCGCGGTGAACGTCGCGCCGTTGTCCGCGCTCTTCCACAGCCCGCCAGGGGCGTGCACCCACACGTTGCTCTCGTTGTCCAAGAGAAGCCCCGGCTCGGCGGTGCCCTTCGTGACCACGACTGGCGTGGTGAATGCACCCGCACCCACTTCGGGCGTGGTAAGCGTGGGCGTGGTGGGGGGATTCGCGGGGGAAGCACACCCCGCCACCAAGCTGGCGAGGCTGAACACGAGGAGGAAGGCTTGGGCGCGCATCGGAGGCGGCATCCACGCGGCCTTGACTTCATCTTTCCGGCCAAAAGGGGGGTCTGGGGGGTTCACCCCACAGAGTCGCGTCGTCGTGAGAACTGATGTCGCGCGAGCACAGGGGACAGTTTTATCCCTCCCCAGAACTATCCTATTCCTCGATGGCTGAAGTCCTGCCAGAACCGCACTTGACCATCACTCTCGACCTCGTCGATCGGGTCGAAGCGATCCTTCGGGACGAAAGCGGTCCGTTGAGCCGGAACGTGATCCTCCGGCGTCTTGCCTCCAATGGGCACTCGACGAAGCGAGACCGCCTCAATGCAGCCATCTCCCACCTCTCGAAGCACTTGGTCGTTCACGATGGGGGAACTCAAGGAGTCGTCTGGCTGGGCCGGCCTACGTTGGCCCTGCTGGAGCGTCTTGCGCGGGCAAAGGTCGTCCGATGACTCGGAAGAAGGGCGGCGGGTTTCGGCCCATCCAGGTCCGCGAGGATGAGCCAGCCGCGCGATGGCTTGCTGGGATCGACGCACGAACGAAGGAAGGGCGACTACTCAGGAAGTCGCACGATCACGTCCTCGATCTCGTCAGCATGGACTTCCTTCATGGCGAAACGGTCCCAGTGCCCAGGGATCCGCGGTTCGAAGGCGTCATGAATCTGCGGTGCGAAGACCTCGCAGGCTCACACCGCCTTCTCTACACGAACGTCAGAGTCGAAGAGGGAACGATCGTGCTCGTGATCGACGTCACCACGCACCGCGAGTACGACCGGCTCTTCGGGATCCGGAAGAAGTAGGCCACGTCCCTATCGCCGCACGCGCAGTTCCAGCACCGCGTGCACCACACCAGGCGAGTACGACTTCACCAATCGAGCGTCCGTCACGCGCACCACTGTCCCGCAGGCGCGAGCGGCGTCCAGCGAGGCGCGCGTCAACTCGTCCTTCCAGTGGTCCGCGTGCGCCGTGTCATGAAGGTGGATCACGCCGCCTTCGCGCTTGAGGAGCGCGAAGGCTTTGGGCAGGAACTTGCGCGTGCCGCCCACGTAGCCCATCATGACGCGGTCCGCGATGCCCTCAAGCGGGAACTCCCGGTTGTCGCCCAGCCACGGGTCGATGATACCAGCCACGTCGTTCGCGCGTGCGTTCTCCTGCAAGTACTGGAACGAGACGGGGTTCTTTTCTATGGCGTGGATGCGCGCAGCACCCGCGTGCACGGCGAGGGGCAGCGTGAAGTAGCCGATGCCCGCGAACATGTCCACGATGGTCTCGCCCCGGGCGGGAAGCCGTGCGACGCGCATGCGCTCGTGCACGTTGCCGCTGCTGAACATGATGCGGCTCGCGTCGAAACGATAGCTGATGCCGTTCTCGACGTGCGTGGCGATGGGGTCGTCTCCCCAAAGCAACGTGGCGCTCATCTCCCTGTACTCCCCCGAGACGCCCGCGGGGTCGTCGAGCACCGACCTCAAGCCCAGCACCTGCGCGAACGCGCCGCCAACGATGGGCCCGTGCTCCCGGAGCGCACCAGGCAATCGCAGGACGAGGACGTCGCCGTGTTGTTCCCACTTGTCTGGCACGGCGTCCAAGAGCGCGGGGGTGAGCGCGGGGCGGAGGATGTCCAGCACTTCCTCGTGCGGCGAGCGCCGGCCATCCCGTGGGAGGAGGGGACGGTCCTGGACCAGCTTGACGCCCAGCCTGTGGGCCCAGGAGGGAAGTGAGGGGTGGCTTCGCACTGGAATGACGACGTCCGCCCCGCTCGCGATGCGGCGGGTGGGATCGAGGAGGCCCGCCCTCAGGAGCTGCCTTATCACGGCCTCGGCCTGGTGGCGTTCCGCCACGAACGCCGCATTATAATACGTCGGCCCGGCATCCAAGCGACCAGTCTGCCGAGGGTCCGAAGATGCGTCCGCGCGTATTGCCCCTTCTCTTCCTTGTTCTCATCGCCATGCTCGCGCCTCCAGCCCACGCGGCCGTGGCCGACCCAAGCGTCGGACCCCGATGGATCGACGCGACGCTCGACCTCGCGCAGCCCGACATCCAGACGATCGATATCGTTGGGGGCTTTTCCGTGCATAAGCACGACATCGAGGGCCGCACGTACACGGCCACCGAGATGTCATCGTCGTACCAAGGCCTCACCAACTTGGGCGCGGGCATCGGCGAGGAGTTCATCTCCTCGCTCGAAGGCAAGGTGCGGACGAGCTTCACGTCAACGCTCACTTCCACCTTTCCTCAGTCCACCGTCACTGTTGGCGCCGTGTCCGTTGACCGCAGCAGCCTCAAAGCGACTCGCGTGGACGACTTCACGCCCCCCATCCGCATCGCCGTCGCGGCGCACATCGTCCGCTCGAACGCCGACCTTGGCCTGGGCACGCTCACGAAGGACGGCGTCGCCGCCGCCTTCGCCGCTGGCGCGCGCGTCACGACGAGCGTGACGTTCAGCGCGGACGCTGGCTACAAGACCACGTTCACCATCCACGCGCCCTCCTCACCCGCCGGCTTGGTGCTTTCGAGCGTCACAGGCGCCACGCGCGCGACCGACCAGAAGTCGGCGGCATTCACCATCGACGCAGCCGCCAGCAGCGTGAGCTTGCCACGGACGGTCGATCTCGAGCTGAAGGACGGCGCTGCGGCCCCACCAAGCGCCGAGGACATCCAGAACACCATCGATATCACGCTTGGCGAAGTGAAAGCCAACGCGACCACACTGTCCATCACGACGAAGGTGGCGTCCGAGATCCGCGCACTCGACCTCCCGAAGCGCTTCCCGGCGAGCTTGCCGACCAACGTGGAACTGGGAGCGGTCAATGCCGATGCCCTGCGTGGGCTGCGTGGAGCCGGCGTGATCAAGGACGCCGACCTCCAGAAGGCAAATGACGAGCTTCTCGCCAAGATCAAGACGGACCTCACGAGGGCCATGGGCAGCGCGGCGACCGTGACTGGCGGATTGAGCACAGCAGACCTGGCCGCGGCGCCAGCGCACCCGTATGGTTCCGAGCCGCCCATCCGCTTCGCCGCGACCGGCACGAACACGTACGCCCTCCCTGGCGCGCACGCGAAGGACCTCGACCTCGCGCTCGCCATCGGCGCGACAGTGAAGTTCGACATCAACCTCTTCTCTGGCGATAGGCCGAGCACGTTCACCATCCACTCGCCGCCGGGCACCGTGTTCAGCGCGGCCAATGGCGGCACGATCGCCGCGGACAAGGGAAGCGCGACGTTCCTGGTCCCCGCGAACACACAGTCGCCCACGGGCGCGCTCTCGATGCGTAGCGCAACGGCGCCCGAATACTCGGCCGAGAAGGCGGAGCTAGGCGTCACCGTGGACCTCAAGGATCTCGACGTCACGATCGGCAAGGCCACGAAGGGTGACTTCGGCGATCTGCTCATCGAAGTGAACGTCGCTGGCGACCTCAACGTCGTGAGCGTCGCGAAGCTTCCCGACAACGTGAGGTCGCAGCTCGTGAGCCCCAACTTGCAGCTCGACTACCTCTCGGGGAACGCGGTCCGGCTCATGCTCGAGCGCGGCCTCGTGAGCACGAATGACCTGAGTGACATCGAAGCCAAGCTCATGGACGAGACGACGAGGAACCTCGGGTCCTCGATGGGTGGTCCCGTCAAGGTCACAGGCGGGTTCGAGAAGAGCTCGCTCGCACCCGGCGCCGGCACCGACGCGCCCATCACTTTCCGCGCGCACGCTTCCTTCTCGAAGCCCGTCACGGGCGGCGCCCCCACGGATGTGCAAGCCATGGCGCTCTACACTGTGCACCAGAGCTTCACCCTTCCCCGCGTGCAAGGGCTGGACACGACGTACACCGTGATCTTGCCGCGTGGCCTCGCACTGGCAAGCGTGGACGCGCCCGGCGCGACGACGAAGACGGGGACCGCGAGCGACGGGCGCGACCAGTTCACGGTCACGCCCCAGAGCGGAACGACGACCGCGAGCGTGGCCATCGCGCTCACGCCCACGTTCGTGTTCCTGAAGTTCTGGCCGCTGGTCATCTTCGCGGTCGTGCTCCTCGTGCTCGTCATCGGTACACCCATCGCCATCGTGGTGGTGCGACGAGGCAAGAACAAGGCCAAGTGAGGCTTGCGCGCGACCGGCCCTACCACGAATGCTTATATGACCAGCAACCCCGTGGTCCGAACGTGGACAGGACGGATGTGCGCATCCTGGCGGAACTGTTCCGCGACCCCCGCGCCGGCTACGCCGAGCTTGGCCCACATGTGGGCCTCTCGCCCAACGCCATCGCCGCACGCGTAAAGCGCCTCGGATCGACCGGCGTGCTGCAAGGCTTCGCCGCGCTGCCCGCCCCGCGCTTGCTTGGCATGGTCGAGGGCTTGCTCGTCTTCACGAACGTGGATGACCTGCCGGAGCGCGAGGCAGAGATCCTCGCGAGCTTGCCCGACGTTCCCGGCGTCCGCTACGTGGACGTGGGCCTCGATCACAGCGTGCAGGTCTGGATGTGGCACACGAACGAGGCA
The DNA here is from genome assembly GCA_041658815.1 of Thermoplasmatota archaeon. Taxonomy (GTDB): domain Archaea; phylum Thermoplasmatota; class SW-10-69-26; order JACQPN01; family JAJPHT01; genus JAJPHT01. The sequence goes on along the minus strand of JBAZZN010000012.1, from coordinate 8,655 downwards.
GACTGGGAACGCATCGAGCGCGCCGCGGTCTCCCTGGTCGGGAAGCCGCCGCAGTTCGCCCTACGTGGTGATCCCGGCGCAGAAGGTGCGTTGTTATCATCATCCGAGTGGCGCATCATGCGTGCGATGCTGCCCGACGCGCGCATCCCACTCAAGGAACTGGCGCGCCGCGCTGGCCTCAGCTTCAAGACCGCAAGGCGCCACCTCACGCGATTGCTGCGCGATGGCGCGATCCGCATGGAGCCAGTGCTCTCGCCCACCGAGGCTCAAGGCCTCGTCCTCTTCACGCTCAGCATCGTGCTGAGGCCGGACGCGCGGCTCGATGAGGTCCTCGCGCTCCTTCCCGACGCGAGCATGGCCCAGTCCACGCCAGGCTCACCCGTCGTCCTACTCCACGTGGCACGCGATTCGTTGCGCGACGCGCAAGCGGACCACCGCGCCGTCTCCGCGAGCCCCGCAGTGGAGCGCGTGCTATTCACCATCGCGACGCGCCGCCGCGCCGATGCGTGGCTCGATGACGCGATCGGCGCGCGCATCGCTGCTCTCCGCCAGCCCAACGTGGCCCCAGTGGCGGTCACGGTGCCCCTCCCGAAGTCGTCATAGTCACCTGAGCGCCGCCTTCACGAGCGACACGAGCGCGCTCCCCGCGACCCACGGGTGTCCCCGTTGCAGCCAGGCGTCGAGCCCCGCGGCCACCCACGGCTGCGGCGAGACCACGAGCACGAACGCGATGGCTGCGATCAAGAACAGGATGCCTTGGTAGATGTGCCGGCGCGCTTCCCACTGCGCGGCCCAGCCCGGCCAGAACGCAGCGCGTAACCAGTGCGCTCGCGAGGCGCGCGTTCCCAGGACGCCCAGCACGAGGAGGATGGCCAAGAGCCACCAGAAGCCGTACGCTTGGTAGAGCTTGATGGCGAGGAAGATCTGGAGTGGGACGAAGATGAGGAACGCGAGCCAGCCCGGCAGGCGGAGCACGACGCGGTCTAGTCCCGCACTGACTTGAAGCTATCTTCTGAGCCGCCGCGCTGCTCCATCGCCAGGATGAGCATGGCCACGCTCCACCCCAAGGGAGTGTTGGGGTTGGGCTGGTCCGTCCTCGCGTAATACAGCTCGGGCAACTGCCCCGGCGCCACTTGCTCGCGCAGCGTGCGCCTCAAGTAATCGTCCGCGCGCTCGGGCCGGCCCATCTGGCGCCAGATGAGGGACAGCCACGGCAAGCCGAAGGTCCACTCGGCCTCCGCGCCGCGGTAGAACTCGCGGCCTTTGCCGCGGCCATGCTGCTCGGCGAGCGTACTGTAGTACGAGTCCCCCGAGTATCTGATGACCCCGCGACCGCGGAGGAGGTGATGCTCGACGTCCTGCACGATGCGGAGACGCTGCTCGGGGGTCACGACGCCGCGGTACGGAAAGCAGAGTGATAGCATCGCGAGATCGGTTCGCCTCGACGCGCTCTCCATCGGCAGAAGTCGGTCGAGCGCCCTCCGGCCTTGCTGGATGAGTTCGTCGGGCACGTCGATGCCTTGTTCTCGGAGGGCGAGCAAGCCACCCAGACAAGCGCCGATGCTGCTTGCGTGCACTTCCTCGGCCTCCTCCCACATGCCGTTGTCCGCGTCCTCCCAATAGCGGAGCGCGCCGAGCATCTTGATGAGCTTGTTCACGAGGCGCTCGTCACGGCTGTCGCGCAGCATGGGCTTGCCGTGGCGGAGGCCTTCGGCGATGCCGAAGAGGACCGCGCCAGTCGCGTCGTTCTGCTTGTTGCCCCACGACTCGTTGAACTCGCGCAGCGTCACGGGGTGGAAACGCGCGTGGATGTACGCGTCGCCTGTCGCTGGCTTGTGGCGGATGATGTTGTCGATCTTCCACTCGTGGCGACGCAGGATGTCGAGGAGCGCCCAGTACGTCTGCTCGTAGTGGTGCCCGGGCTTGTCCGCGAACGGCAGTACTTCGTACACGTTGTCGCGCAGCCACGCCTTGCTATAGTCCGCGCTCGGACTCGCGAGGTACAGCCCATTGGGCAAACGGATGCGGTCGAGCGTCGCGTAACAAGCGGTGAGGACCTCGTGGTCTGCGTGAGCGGGTCGGAGGCCCGTCGCGTGTGTGGCTGGCGGGGGGGAGATCATGGAGGGGGACGGGGAAGCATCGGAGTTCGGCTTCTAGGGCGGTGCGCGTGGCGCAAGCGAGGGCCAAGGCGCAGGCGATGGCGGCCACGGAGTGGCCTCGGGCGCGGAGGTGCGCGCAGTGTGCTCCGAATTGACTGAGGGTGAGCGTGCCCCGGCGACGCCCCTCGTGGATGGCCACGATGACGGGGTCATCGGTGCGTAGGCACGGCACACTGTCGTCATCGGCGGTGAAGGAGGACGTGCGTTCTGGAGCAGGGTTGGAACGGACGCCGACGCATCGACGAAACGTGATGGCTCAGGCTCGACGAACTCCGTCATGAGGGGCGCGGCGCCGGGTCACATAAAAAGGCAGCCGGTCTCGCTCGAATCCGAAACGGGGAAGTCCTGACAGCGGGGATGGCTTTGAGGATGCACCGCGTCGTGGCTCTCGCCGCATTCGTCATGTTCGTCGCGGCCGCGGGCTGCACGGCGCAGGGCGCGGGCACCAGCAACTTCGATCTGAAGCCCGACGGCATCGGCTGGTACGCGGGTGACGAAGCGCACTTCTTCCTCAACATCACATCAAGCGTGCTCCACTCCAAACCGTCGTTCATGATCGACCGACAATTCGCCATCGAGGAGATCCGGCTTGTGGAGCACGGGCTCAACTTCGGCGGCGATTACAGGACGAAGGACCCAAACGCGATCGCGCTTCGCTTGGAGCAGGCGGGGAACGTGACGGCGAGCTCGTTCGTCCTGGACGCGGACCATCCATCGCTGGACGTGTTCCTCAACACGCCCGAGAAGCTCCGCGACTCCGAGTACACTCTTGAGCTGAAGCTCTTCCAGGTCGGCTGGGTCAAGTCGGACCGCTTCCGCGTGGATCACGCGTCATGAGGCCGCTTGGCCCTACGCCTTGACTCCTTCCTTCGTGGCCGCGCGTCGCGGCTCCAAGACGAAGGTCCACAAGAGCCCCCCGCCAATGGCGAGGAGCAGCATGCCCTGCGCGACGAGCGCTTCCACCGTGGGGTGCACCCCAAGGAAAGTCGCGACCGTGGACATGACCGGCAACGCCACGAGTGCAGCCAGCCACGGGACGAGCGTCGTGCTGACGAGGCGGGCTTCCTGCAGTTCCGTGATGCCTGTGCCCATGAATGCGACCGCGAGGTAGTAGAGCAGCATGCTGGTCACGATGAAGAACGGTCGCAGTGGGAGCGTGACGCCGAAGCGGTAGAACGCTACGAATGCGGCGACGAGGACGATGCTGCCGAGCACGACGCCAAGCGTCACGGCCATGCCGCTCGATGCGGCGTCGTAGAGCCCCTGGTAGAACAGCACTACCTCGAAGCCCTCGCGGAACACCGCGAGGAACGCGATGCCTACGAGCGCGTAGTTGTGGCCCGTCTTCAGGGCGCCACGCATCTTGCCCTGGATGAAGCGGTTCCACTTCGCTGTCTCGACCTTGTTGATCAGCCAGAACGAGACGTAGAACAGGACGGCGACCGCGAGGAGCGTCGTGACCCCTTCGAGGATCTCGCGGTTCCAGGGAAGCGCCGCGTACACCGCGCGCACCATGAAGAAGAGCGCGAGCGTGGCCACCACGCCCGCCCCAGCGCCCCAGTAGAGGAGCCGCGCCTTCTCCTTTTGTCCCGTGCGGATCACGTACGTGGCGAGTGCGCCTACGATGAGGATGGCCTCGAAACCTTCCCGCACGAGGATGACGAACGCGTCGAAGAACGTCTTCGCGCCGGTGGATGGGGGCGCAGCGATGGCGGAGGCGACCTTCGCCTCGACCGAATCTCCGAGACGAGCGAGTTCTGACGCGGGTGCATCGCGCTGGATGGCGCTCTTCATCTCGACGTGAAGGAGCCGCTCGATCTCGACGTTGAGAGCCGAACTCGCCGTGACGATGCGCACCTCGAGCTTGGGCGCATAGACGTCAAGGTACAGCGCGTCGATGCCGTTGAGCGCGGCTTCCTTGTCGCCGGCAGCGTAAGCCGCCACGATGGAGCCCAAGCGCTCATGCATCTCGCGCTGCGCCTGCACGAAGGACGCGGCGGATGCGTCCGTCCTCGCGAAGGCGCGGTCGAGGAACGCCATCGCTTCTGCCCGCGCTTGCTTCGCTTCTGCGATGTCACCGCTCTTGGCAGCCGCCGCGAAGCTCTCGACCTCGCGCGTGAGGCTCGCCGCGCCATCGGCGCCCAGCTTGGCATCGAGCCGTGGGCGCATCGGCTGATAGTAGAGCCACGCTTCCGCGCCCTTCGCCTCGCGCTCGGACGCGTCCTCCCAAACGGCGAGCGCCTCGTCCATCTCCTCGCGCACGCGGCTCCCGAACGCGGAGACCGTCGCTTCGCGCACGAGGAGGCGGTGCTCTTTGAACTCCGCCTCGTTGAGACCCATCTCGCCCCACAGGGCAGCGGACATGTCGAGCTCGGAGCCAAGGCGCGCGTGCAAGAGGTCGAACCACGGCCGGGCCGCGCTGGTGCTGTTTTCCACGAAGAGGGCATGCTCCATCGCGAGGAACGCGCCGTGCAGGACGCCCTTCAGGACTCCCTCGGACGCGATGTCCTGCGTCACAGAGCCGTTCTGGGCCGACGAGAAGTCGTCAAGCGCCGTGCGGATGGATGCGTCCAGCGTCCCGTTCAGAGGCGCGATGGCGGGCGCGAAGCTCGAGTCGTACGCGGCGCGCGCAACGGACGAGTCCTTCGCCGCCAGCGCATCATGCAGGGTCGCGTAGGCTTCGATCGGGGTGGCTGGTGCCGCCGCGGCGAGGGCTGGGGAAACCATCAGGAACGTCAACGCGAGGAGGGCGAGCGCTTGGCGGGATCCCATAGGGAGACCTCGGTATTTGGCTTACCTAAATCTTGGTCGATGCCCATGACTTAGGCCTGGCTAAGCATCGGGAAGCTACAGGTTGACTTGAAGATTCGCCTGCTGGCAATGGCGCGGCCCCACTCCTGCTGACAGACCGTCCAAACGAGCACCTAGAACATCAAGTGCTCAAGGTGTCAACGCACGCACCCCAAGAAGCGTATGGGGGACGTTTGGAGCCAGCCGCATGCACAAGGACACGCCCCCCACGAACCTCCGCGGCTTCCGCGACATGACCGCGATCCTCGCCTTCTGCGCCAACAAGCCGATGCACGTCTCGGGCGGCTACAAGTTCTGACGTCAGGTCCTCCGCCTGCGCAATGAGATCACTGCGATGGCGAGGGCGACTGCCGCGAGCGCGCCGACGGCGCCGATGCCCGGCGTCTTGGCATCGCCAGTCGCTGGCGTGGGCGTCGTGGCCGGCGTCGTGGTCGTCGCTCCCGTCGGGGGCGTGCTCGTCACGGTCGTCTTGTCGGTCGTCTTGTCCGTGGTCGAGCCCGAGTCCTGCGTCGTGGTGGTCGTCGTTGTGTCCGTGCTCGCCGAGCTGCTGTCGCTCGTCGAGTTCGTCGGGGTGGACGAGGCCGCCGTCGAGGACGCGATCGGCTTGACGCTGCCCATCGAGATCGTGTGCGTGCTGAAGTGCTCGGGCATCACTGAGACGCGCAGCGCGCTCTCGTTGGCGTCGAGCGTGAAGCAGCCGCCGCTGGCGGCCGAGCCCTCCAGCTCCGTGAAGTTGTCGCACTCGCGCATCGACACGCCGTCGATGGTGACGTTGAAGTCGGCCAGCGACGTCGTGAGCGTCGTACGGTCCACCGTGAAGACGAGCGCTTGGCCCTCGCCCTGACCAGACACGGTCAGGTTCACGGCGTCCGCGCTCGTGTTCGTGACGTCCACGTGGAACTCGCTCGCGTTCGCGTACAGCGTTAGGTCCTGCGCGAGCGTGTCGTTGCGCTTCACGAGCGAGATCTCGCCGAACACCTTGCCGTGCGCGACGCCCTGTGCGATGTCGAGGCGCGTGTCGGCTTCGAGGCCTTCAGGCGGGATCGCCATGAAGAACGCGGGGTTGTTATCATCGACCGCGAGCGTGATGTTGTCGCGCGTGACGTTCGCGTCGCCGACGAGCACTCCGGTCCAGTTGCCATTCGTCATGATGACGAGACCGTCGCGCTCCGTCACGTTGTAGCCTGCTTCGGGCGTGAACGAGACGTTGAACGAGCGGTTGCCGTCGCTCTTGTAAGCAAGGAGGCCACTGGGCACGTTGTGCGACTCGACGATGACGCCGTCGCCAGACGATAGCACCGTGGGGCCAGCGGTCGTGCTGAAGCTCGAGTTCGCGTTGAACTGCGGCCCAGCCTCGCTGAAGAAGCGCGCGCCGCCCACGCTGAAGTTGCGGACGCCAAGGCCAGCGTCGAAGTCAGACTTCACGAACGAGCCGTTCATGGAGCGGCCGTCGAACGAGGGGGGCGCGAAGAGCTGGTGCGCCGTGGACGCGTTACTGATATCCGCGAGCGCCGACTCGTTGAACTTGTTCCAGCCTCCGCCCAGCTGGTTGAGGTACCCCGTGAAGCTTGGCGGCGCGTGGTCCTTCGTGAAGTTCTCCCACGCGCGGAAGTCGTCCCCATGCATCGGCGGCGGCGCGTACCCTTGTGGCGGGCACCAGACCTTGCCCGCTGGCGCTGGCTGCGCGGGCGGCCACTCGCCAGGCGGCGGGGGCACGCAATCATTCTTGAACGCTTGGTCTGGCGGGACGTACATGCCGTCCTGGATCTTTGGCGGGATCATGCATGCTGGCGGCGCGCCAGTGGGCCAATCCGGCGGGAACTGGGGCTCGTTGGAGCCACAGAAGTGCGGAGGCGCGGGTGGCGCGCCGCACTTGGGGGGCTCCGTGGAGCCTGGCGGCGGGGGCGGGCAGAACTGGGTGGGTGGCGGCGCACACGGCATGAACTGGCCGGCGGCCGCGTAGTCCTCGAGCTGCTTCTCGCAAGCGCCTCCGGTGGCGGCGCCAAAGCACTTCTGCCAGCCGCCGGCCGTCTCGCGGCAATCCTGCGGCGGCTTACAGGAGTACTGGCCGCCGTCCGTCTTCGCGCAGAAGTCGGGCGGAGCGCATCCGGCGGCGCCAGCGCCGCCGAAGGCCGTGCCGCCACAATCGGGCGGGGGAGCGCACATGAGTTGTCCATTCGCGTCAGGCTGGCATGGCGGGGGCGCCATGGGCATGCCAGGCACAGGTCCGCACGGCATGGGCGTCGCGTTGCTATCAGCCGCGCCGGGGGGTGGTCCGCAGGGCGGACCGTTGGGCCCGTTGGCCATGGCGCGCTCGGGCGGCTTGCAGTTGTAGTCGGTGCCTTGCTGCGTGCACCAGGGCGGCGGCGCGCAGGCGCCTTGGCCCATCTTGTCTGCGCACTCGGGAGGCGGCGCGCAATTGAGCGAGCCATCGGCCTGCTTCTTGCAGATGTCAGGCGCGTCGGGGCGGCACGGTTGGTCGGGTGGGCAAGGCGGTGGGGGGCCGCATGGCTGCGGTGGTGCGGTGCTGTCGGGGCCCGGAGGCGCGCACTGTGGGGATTGCTGGCCTTGGCCGGGTTGCGGCGCAGTGCATTGGAAGGCGCCGTCCTCGCCCTTCTTGCAGTTTGGCGGAGGCATGCAGTTCTTGCAGTCGTCCGGCGGGCGGCAAGTGCTCGTGCCGTCCTCGCTGACTTGGCAGAACCCGGGCGCTTGACGCGGCGGCGGGCCGCAGGGTTGGCCAGGCGGGCAGTTCTGCGGCGGTTGGCAGTTCGTCGCGTTCGGGGGGCACGGAGCGTAATCGCCGCCGGGACCGGGGGGGCCGCCCGGGCGACACTCGGTCGCGTTGGGCGGACACTGCGGCGGGCCACCGGGGCCACTGGGCTGGGGTTGGCAGTCCGTGGCGTTGGGAGGACAGGGAGGCATGGTGCCGCCGTAGTTGCCAGACCCGTTTGGGGGTTGGGTGCAGTTCGTCGCGTTCGGAGGGCACGGGGGATACTCGCCGCCCTGGCCGGGTGGGCCGCCTGGGCGACAATCGGTCGCGTTGGGCGGACACTGTGGCTGGCCACCGGGGCCACTGGGCTGGGGTTGGCAATTAGTGGCGTTGGGGGGGCAGGGAGGCATTGTGCCGCCATAGTTGCCCGACCCACCGGGGGATTGAGTGCAGTCTGTCGCGTTTGGCGGGCACGGGGGCGCACCGCCAGCGACGCAGTTGCCTTGAGCGTCGCGGGCTTGGCCCTGGGCGCACCCGTTGGGGTCACCATTTGGCGTCACGCAGCGGCCCGTGTTGTCGCGCTGAGTGTTGGGGGGGCACGAGTTGCCATCGGTGGGTTGGACGCAGCGTCCTTGTGCGTCACGCACTTGACCATCGTTGCATGAAGGCGCGCCGCCAGACTGCGTCGTGCACATGCCGTGATCGTCACGCGCTTGGCCCTCGGGACACGCGCCTCCCGTGTTGTTGCTAGGAAGAGTGCCCTGACACGGAGGCTGCGCGCCTCCCGGGCAACTCTGTTGCTGTTGTTGCTGCTGGTTTGGGACGCACGCGCCGTTCTCAGGGTGCTGGTCCTGGGGACACGTCAACTGCTGTTGCTGTTGTTGCTGCTGGTTTGGGACGCACGCGCCGTTCTCAGGGTGCTGGTCCTGCGGACACGTCAACTGCTGTTGCTGTTGTTGCTGCTGGTTTGGGACG
>JBAZZN010000011.1:0-20189 GCA_041658815.1 Thermoplasmatota archaeon | reverse complement strand
TTGGCGGCGTCTTCGTAGGCTTGGTTGTGGAGGATGCCGTGGTAGCTGCGGGCTTCCTCGCCCTGGAGCCAGGGGCGTAGCGCCCGCAGCGCGCCAAAGACCGGGCCCGGCGGCCCGACGTGAATGATCGGGCCGCCGCTGCCGTCTTTGGGGCGGTAGACAAGGAGGGGTTTGCCGTCGGTGTCCTTGCGGAACTTCGCGTGGGCGAGGTTGAACAGGGGGCGGCACGAGTAGCGGATGTGGCCGATGGCGCGGCTCTTCTGGATGACGCCGCCTTCGCCCTTCTCCTTGTTCGGGCTCACGTGGAAGTCCACGGCGAAGTCCGTGTGGAGGAACACCTCGATGTCCCACGTCCAGCCGGGCTTGCCGCGGACGTGCCGGAGGAGCTCGGCGCGCAGGTGCGCGCGGTAGCGCTCGCGCGTGCGCTCGTAGAGCTCGGGCCATGAGTTCGGGAGCGGCTCGAGCTTGTCGCCGCGTCGGCGGAAGGCGCTCACGAGGATGTCGTAGTGGGGGCTCCACTTGGGGTAGGGCGTGGCCTTGTCGCCGAAGGCGTGGAAGTTGAAGATCGCGCCAAGCTCGCGCCACGCGCGTCGCTCGGCGTTCTCGATGCTCTTCACGCGGTAGCCGTAGACCTCGGCGAGCGTCTTGCGGATCGCGTGCCGCACGCACCCGAGGACGAGCGGGTTTTGGCGCGCCATCTCGTGGAGAGGCTGAGGGATATGGAACACCACATGGACGAGCCAAGGCTTCGACTTGGCTCGCGGGTCCAGGCTCGCGAGCTTCGCGGCCTGGTACGCCGTGCGGGCGACGTGGTCCCACGTCGTGCACCAGGGGCACCAGCTGCTCTTGCAGCGGCCCGCGTGCAGGATGTCGGTCTTCCCGTTGGGGTCCGTGAAGCGGAGGACGAACTTGCGGCAGCGCCGGAGTTGGGCAGCATCCTCGGGGAGGAGGAACGCGAGAAGCTGGCGAACGGTGGCGTCGACGAGGAGTCGGCGCGCCTTGATGCTGCGGCGAGTGAGGTCCTTGAGCCGACCGTTGGACGGCTCGGCGTTGGGCGCGATGCGCTCGACCGTGTCTCGCTTCTCCATCGCGGCCGAGGAGAGGGGAGGGTGGGATAAGGGTAGGATAGCAAGTGTCGTCTGGTGGAGTGTGTATGTGGTGTGTGGGTGTCTGAGAGAGTAGGTTTGATTTTTTGATATTATTTTTGTATTTTGGTTTTTAGTGGAGGCAGCGATTCCTTTAGTCGTTCCGCACCCGCGCCGACTGCTCTGAGTACCCTAGTAGTCCTATCCCTAACGGGATATGACTACCAGAGACTGAGGCACGGGGCGCAGGAAAGGAAAGTTCCGACCAAAAGGGAGTCAAGATGGGGGCCTTTTGGTCGGAATCACGAGACTTGGGTTCCATGCTCGTCTTCGCCTGAAGCGTACCGCGCGATGCCGCGGCCCCGGGGGGCTCATGCCAGCGCCGGCCATGTGGCTGCTACTGGGACGCACGTCGCATTTCAACGCGGTAGAGCTCGACCGTAGACCCGCGAATCTCGAACCCTACCTGGTCGCCGACGTTGACCCCGAGAGCATCGCGCACGGGTTGGGGGAGGATGATGCGAAACCGTTCCCCAACGACCATTGGGCCGGATCTTGATGGCCGGCCAACTTTCCTCCGCGCCATGGTGACTAGGGACCCAGGCGAACGCTCATAAGCGGTTTGTGGGTTTCACCCACAAATGCGATGGGCCCCCTCGTCCAATGAAACAGTCTATGACGAGGGTTCGTACCTCGGGGACGTGTTGGATCCTGCGAACGCCGCTGATTTCATCCCCTTCATTCCGGAGTTGAACGGGGACGACCGCGCGCGACTTCGCCTTCTGTCTGAAGGACTCTCGTCGTGCACGACCTCAGCGCAGCGAGTACAGCGTGTCCGAGAGGCTCTACAGGCGACGGACGGTCGCGCCTATCGACTCAAAGCGGCGCTCTCTGTCCTTCTTGACCTCATGCGTCACGAGTACTGCGTTCGCCTTCGCGGAGGCACCCTCGAGGTCGCAGCAACGACTCTTTCGTCGTGGCAGGGGTCGCCTGCGGAGTACAAGCAATTCCAGCGCCGTCACCTCCTTCAGGAGCGCGACCAACAGCTCACGGAAGATTCGGTTCGGCGTTTCATCGCGAAGATGGAGACTCCTCGGCGGCATGGGCGGCGGAGCGTCACCATCCACAACCTCATCGGCGACGGTCGCGCGATTCTCAGAGCGCTCAGCGACGCGCCCGCGCATCCAGCTGGCCTGTTCGAGAAACTCCCGATACAGCCCTACGTTCAGGAAGTCAGGACTGGGGAGTGTGATTCAGAGACGGGGTTCGCGCTCCAAGACATCTGGCGATACTTTCGTCACACCTGGACCTTGCCGTACAACAGCACGCCAGGCAGGAACATGCAGTTCCTTGTCCGCGACGCGGCTCAGCCATTTCATCCCGTGATGGGAATCCTTGGGCTCGGGAGTTCTGTCATCCAGATCACGCCCCGGGACGACCGTCTCGGTTGGACGATTGCGGCCGTGCTCGAACGCTTCGCCCCAGCATTGGGCTTACCTGCGTCAGCAGCCGATCCGACAATGCCTGACCGTGATGATATCGCGCGCTTCCTTGCGTCGATGAGATCATCTCTGGAGACGGCGCGCGAGGAGACAAGTCATGTTGGCATCTCTCATCACAATGCTAAGCCAACGGCCGAACTGGTCGAGCGCCTCCACCAACTTGCAGACGAGTTCTCTGACCTGGAGTACGAACTCGGCACTAGCCGTGAGCACCGATCTTTTCGCGATGAGCGCGACACGACTCTGTTCAGAAAGAAGCGTGCGAAGGCGATCTATCGTGTGGTTCGAGCCCAGCTCCTCTTCGATTCGCTGAGTGGGAACCCCGAAGACCAGCTGCGCTTACTTCTGACAACACGTGATGGGCGGCACGCGCTCGCGGTCGCACTACAGGAGCAGAAGAAGCGCCACGTCGGAAGCAGCATAATCGATCTCGTTGTCTGCGGCGCCGTCGCGCCCTATTCCCAATTATTGGGGGGGAAACTCGTCGCGATGCTCGCCACGTCGCCAACGGTCGTGCATGCCTATCGTCGCCGCTATCAGGAAGCACATAGCCACATCGCATCGGCGATGAAGGGCGCCGCAGTGACACGCCCGGCAGAACTTGTGTTCATGGGCACCACAAGTCTCTATGAGACGCACAGCAGCCAATATGAGCGAATTCGGCTTCCGGATGAGCTCGGTGGGCTCAGATTCGAAGCCATCGGGAAAACGGAAGGTTTTGCGAGCGTTCAGTTCTCGCCCGAAACGCGGGCGTTGCTTGAGGGTGTGACGAAACGCGTTCGAGGCCGACGCTTTGTGACACACAAATTCGGCGAAGGCGTCAACCCAAAGCTCCGGGCAATTGGAATGGGGCTCACCGACATCGGACTCGACGGGCGTCTACTGAAGTATAGTAGCCGCCGACTGGTCTACGGGGTGACCCTTGCGGAGAATACTCGTGAGTACTTGCTCGGGATGGAGCCCAAGCCGCGATATGGTTGGCGCGGTCGGTCGGCACGGGACGTCGAGCGTGCGATTGCAGCTCATTGGGTGAGTCGTTGGGCACTCCCGCGCTCTCTGAGGGAAGCTGTCGTCTCTGCCCTTGCCCTCCCCGCACGCGAGACGATTTCAATGTCCTTGCGGCCGCATCGCCCGGAGGTCACTCTGGACGTCTTCGAGCGGTCTCATCCCGTGCCCCTCACGACCGCGCCGCGGATCAGGTAGGCTCGTCTGTAGGCGAAAGCAGCTCTCTACCTTCGGGACACGTCTTGAGATAGCGGCACGAGCCGCATTTCTCGGGTGCGGGGTACGCTGGAAATGCTCCGGCAGTCGAGTACACCCTAGTCGCGGCGTAGTCGTCGCGGACTAATTCCTCGACATATGCAAGATCATAAGGAGTGACTTCGTACTCGAACAAGCGGCCGTTGAGGAGACTCGCGACGATCGGCTTGATACGGTGTGGCTCCAGCTTGAACTTCTCGTGCGCCCATAGGCTGTACACGGCTAACTGAACCTCACCTCCTCGTTGGTTCTCCGCACCGCCCGTTTTCCAGTCTACGATCTGCAGGTCGTCCGTCACATTCCAGCACGCGAAGTCAATCTGGAAGCGAATCTTGTGTCCGAGAATATCGAACTCGGCCGGTTCCTCATGGCACTCGTGTCTGGAACCCCTAAAAGCCGGCCAGATGAATTGATAGAAGCGGTCAAGCCGCTCCCGGATGGCCCGTCTGAATCGGTTAGGTTCCACCGAATTGTCCGCGACGCCGTTGGCGATTTCGAGAATCACTTGGTTGCGCTGGCCCCATCGCTCGTCGAATTGCCGTTCCCCCGTTGCACGCAGTTGAGCAAGCGTCATCGGGGCGCCCTCTTGCCAGCGACTGATGAAGTCGTCCACTGCGTGGTGAACACAGATGCCGATGAGGGCTCCCAACGAGAAGACATTCAGCGATGCCTGCGCCTTTCTCGCCCGCGTTGCGTAGCTGAATGCGCGCGGGCAATCACGAAGCAGCTTCGAGCGCGAATATGACCACGCCCAACTGTCGCTCGCCCAACTGTTGTTGAGGGACATTAACCGAACCCTAGGCCGAAGAGGATTTCTCGAGTCACGCGAGGAAGCTCGTGCTTGACCTCGTAATCCGAGTACGATCTCGATTCGTTCTTGGAGCCGGGCGTCAGCGCTTGTGCGCCAGCGCGGAGGGCGGGTCGCACGCTGATATCGAATCTCTTGCCCTTATTGGCGACAATCAACTCAGTTTTGCTTGGGCGCTCGATCTGGGCGTCCGCTCGCAAGAGGGCAAGGGCGCGAGCGAGGCGCGTGATAAGCTCCATGTGCTTCTCTTCGGGCAGGTTCGGCACCTCGCCCTTCTCGATGTACCATAGAAGTGCGTTCGCGTCGTGCCGGTCTAGCCGCGTGTGATGAAGGCGGTTCTCATATGTCCGGATGCATCTCGGGCAAGAGGATCCGCAGGCACAACCTTGCAGGATTCGGGCCGTCTGCTTCAAGACTTCATCAAATTTGTCGGCTGCCCGTGCCGCGAATCCAGCTCCGCCTGAAGTTGTGTCGTAGAGGTAGAACTCGAGGTAGGCGAGAACTTCTCCCTCTTGGCTCGTGCTCGGCGAGACGCGGTAGCCGCCGGCGAGTTCTGTTGCTTCAACTCCGAGTGCGCGTGTGGCTCCCAGAACGAGTCCCTCGCTGAAAGAGAGCGCTGCGTCTTCGAACCACTGGGCGTCGTGGGATGCGAAGTTGAGCTTCCCTTTTTTGACTGCGACACGGAGCACCGCGAGGTCAGTCCGGAAGTCGTAGGCGAACGTGGTCTGTATTCCGGGTCCAGAGCAGGTTCGCTTCTGTCCCTTCATATGGCGGATCTCAATCGGATACGGGCGATTGTGGGGGCTCGGGAGCGCCCCCGTGAGTGATACGGCGCCGCAATCCTGGCAAACGGTGAATCCCTGGTTGTCGGGGCCGAAGTTCGCCACAACGAGCTTCTGGTTTTTCAGACGCTGGACCTCGGCAACATCGGAAACTGAGTTAGGGGGCTCGCTATCGCTGTCGCGTCGGTCGACTGGCAGAGGGAATTTCGCGTTCGTTGCATACACGCGCTCTTCTGCCGCCTCGCCTCCTTCTCGCGCCCCACGGCTCGGGTCGACCTCAGGGGAGAAACCGAGTGGCGTAAACTTCGGGATGGACGTCAGTGGCTCGGAGCAGATACGACACTTGACCGACTCTTCTTGGAGATTCTTCTCTTCCTCTTCGACGATAGTTCCACAGTTTTCGCAGTGGTTCAACCACTTCAGCTTGTCCCACTTTTGCACGCGGGCGCGGTTCACTGGGTCAGGCGAGAATGGAAAGTGGAGCCCGTATGAGATGAAGGTGTGCTTGTCCACAACGAGTTCTCGGCCAGGGGCGTATTCCGAGAGCGCCTGGCGAAGGCCCTGGGTCATCTCATAACGGCTGACGACTCGGCCCTTGTTGGCGGTTGCCCCCCGACTGCCTTGCTTCTCGTAGTCGCGGACAGCAAAAATGCAGAGGTCGATGGGGAAGCTGAAGGTTGGAAGCTGCGCAGCGTCGAGAAGCGTCATTAGAAGATTATCTTCTTCGTCAGCTTCGGCATTCCATTGACCTTCTGCGCTCAGGATATCGAGCTCGGACAGGAATTGCTTGGCGGTCTCTCGGACGAATTGGATGTGCCAGTCATCCTTTGAGCCGTAAGTGAGCGCTTTCGCGAGGTCGGGAGGAAGTAGGGCCCCGAGGCCGGCGGCAAGCGGGCCCTTAAGAATCTCCTTCGCGACCCACTTCTGGAATTCGGCAAGGGAATAGTGGCCCGTACCGCGGAAGAAGTTCTCGGTGCTGCCGAGCGATTCGAAGACATTTAGGCTCGCAGCATCGGAGAGGTCCGGCTTGGTGATGCCGTCGCGCTGGAAGAACTTCTGGAGCATCGAAGCGTGTAGGTGCCGTTCAGCAATCTTCGCGTTCTCGACGTAAATGGACGGCTTCGCAGGTTTCGCCCCGATCATAGTCCCCGGGTTCTCGAAGACGTGGAGCTCGTACGGCTTGGTGTCGGCGTACGTCGTGATGAGCGACAGGGCGTTGCTTCGGCGGCCCGCTCGACCGGCGCGTTGTTGGTAGTTGTCGGGTCGTGGAGGGACGGTCCTCAGCGAGACGGCCGTTAGACTGCCGATGTCGATACCAACCTCCATTGTCGTCGTGCAACTGAGCACGTCTACTGGCTGCTCGTGAGACAAGTCATCAATGAGCACATCTTGGAACAGGAGTTCGTAGCGCTCACTCTTACCGAAGATTTCACTTCTGTCTTTGGCCGTGAGTTGGGCGGTGTGTTCCTCAGAACGTAGGGTGAATGGATCGGCACCGTGAATGACTTCCCGGCACGGGTCTCGAAGGTAGTTCTTCCGGGCAGCAACGTATGGATCGTCGCGCGGGATCGCAACGACCGCTGCTCCGCAGTCCGGATCCGGGCACCTCCCATTGAATGGGTGAGGCGTGAACTGCTTGCAGCCGCTGCACGCAAACCAATCGCTGTCGACTTCGATCCTGAGGTGGACTGCGGCGGGATTGATCCAGTATCGGCCGCGGTCCTGGACGAAGAGCGGCTGCGCATCTTGCTGACCGCCTCCGCGAAGGAATCCTGCGCGGAGTCTCTTGATCTCGTCATCGCTGAGGTCATGGAGCGCTTCGCGCATGCGCTTTGGAATCAGCTTCTCGAGTGGAAGGCCCTCGCCGTCGCTCATTGGATAGCCGAATGGGTAATTGACTGACGAGCGGCTTAGAATGCGATCGCGGTCGTGAATGCGGGGATCGTAAGTGCGTGCCGCGAGCGCTTCTGAAATGGCAGCCCGGACGACATTGCGAATCAGTCCCTCGTCGAGCGGCTTGGCAAACTCGACGATGCGGTCCGCCGTGGATGGGAGAGCATCCACGTATCCCACGAGGGCTGCACGCATAGAGAAGTATGGATCGCCCAACAGGCGGAGGATCATTTGGTCGTACTGGCGTGGGCGCTTGCCGTCGAGCTCCTTCCGGCCCCATTTGTCTTCGAGCATCTCCTCCGTGTCCGCGAAAGCGAAGTCGGTCAGGACCCTGTCGATGTCGCCCTGTGCTTGGATGAAGAACGAGCGCGATCCGGGGTAGTCTCCGCCACCAAGTGTCTCGTCGGCGTTGTCGAAGAACGCGAGGTCGAGAGCGCGGGCGCGAACCAGGATGTGTGCGAACAGGCTGTCCAGGCTCGGTGTTCCTTTCGCCTTGTGTACGGCAAGGACCAGCATCTGGCGGAACGCGTCGCGCTCGACGGTGCGTTGAAGGTCTCGTGCGAGGCGAGCTGCCTTCTGACGACCGTCAGAGAAGCAGAGCACCTTTTTTCCGTGGTTGGGCAAGCTTCGCCCATCCGCGGCTGTATCCGTTTTGTTTGGTTGGACCGCGAATACTGTGCGAACGATGTTCGCGAATGGGTCCTCACCTTTGGTTTCGAGATCCATTATACGATTGCTATCGACGATGCCGCAAGCATGGCATTGCGACCAGGTCCAGACATCGTCTTCGTCCTTCCCCTTGTCTTTCTTGCCTTTTGTGGCTTTCTTCTCGGGTGGGAACCAGCACTTTGTGGCTCGGCCGTCCGCAGGCTTCTTTTCGACAAGGTACCCCGTCGAGTGCTCGATGTACACTTCGCGGCTCGTGCCTTCGATCGTGCCGTCCGTTCGCGGCTCTTCGAGGAGAAGGTGGACTTCCTGAAGGTTGTCGCCGTGATTCTCGCTCCACAGGAACCGGGCGCCGGACCTGTCCGCAGGATTGACGAACACGCGCAGGAGGGCCGCTCCGCAGGTGCGGTGAGTGTAGAGCTCGAAGACTCGGGATCCGCATGGACACGAGTCTTGCGGTTCGGTGTACATTCGGCCCAGGAATTTGTCTCCGGTCGAAACCCGACGGACGGTGCAGTCTTCGTTCACGCAGATGTACTGTGACGGAAGGCCGCGATACATGATATGCAGGCGAATGGGGAGGAGCGAAGTCCCTCCTTCCGTTGCTGCACTGCAGACGAGTGCGAGATTCAGTGTGGCCTCAGTCGCAAGAGATTGATCTACACCGGGGAAGATGCGCGCAGCCACGGCCGAAACAGCTTGGGCGCCTTCTGCCAGAACGTCGTGGAGAATGTGGAATTCCTTGCTCGTAGCCAGGGCACGCCCGATGGCCTCGCTCTTTTCTTGGGACTCTTTGGGAAGAGTCGTCGGCGCACCCACATGGTTCAGGAGCGGGGCGAGGCTCGAAATGTCTAGGTCGTTCGTGATTGGCGCAAGGTGTCGCGCAGTCTTCTCGTCGAGCGTCCCGATTGCACCGAGTTTGCGGCGGCTACCCAAGACGACCGAGAAGTGGTTCGGATCACCCCCCGTCAATTTGCTCGCAAAGCTGGGGCCTTCGCTTCGGGCTTCTTCTTCGGAGCCAAGTGAGGCGCTAGTAAGGATACAGCGCACCTGATCTCTCTCGATTCCAAGATGTTGGATGAGGCGCCGGATAAGCATGGCTATCTCCGCTCCTTGGGCACCGCGGTAGAGGTGAGCTTCATCGATGACGAGTGTGAGTTGGTTCCGCCGGTCTGCTTTCAGCCATTCCCGAGTGGAATCGAACAAAGGTTGCTCGATGGGCCGGAGCAGCATGTACTCAAGCATGCTGTAGTTCGTGACAAGGATGTCGGGTGTTCCGCCATACTCGTTTGGGCTGTGCATCTCTTGGCGCGTAAAGAGCTCGACATCGCCGGGTTGCGTGTGGTAGTGAGTGCTTCTTGCCCACGCTCCTGCGAAGCCTACGATGTCTTTCGCGGGGACTCGGCCACGCTTTGAGAGCTCTTTGTAGAGTGGCTCATTGTTCGTCTTGAGCTCCTTGAAGTATTTCACGGCGGGACGAACATAGCGCTCATTCTTGTCTTCGTCGTAGAGCCCATGGTAGGGGGTTCGACTCGTGTACATGCCGAATTGGACTGTGCGTCCGAATCTCTCGCGGAGGTAGCTTGCGGACCTTTCGTCACCCAGGAATCGTCGCAGGCGGGATAGTTGATCGCTTACGAGGGCGTTCATGGGATAGAGGATGATGGCACGCAGGCCGCGGGTCTTCGTCGATTTCCCTCGCTCAGCTTCGAGGGCGAGCTGGCCAAGAATCGAGTATAGGAAGATCTCAGTCTTACCGGAGCCAGTGCCGGTTGAGACGACGAGTTCCCTCTCCTGGTTGAAAAAGGCCTGGAGGGCATCTGATTGATGTTGGTATGGGGGATCGATGACGCCGAGATTCCTCTTCGCGTAGTAGCTGAGCACGTCTTCGACAACTGGAGGCAAATCGAGCTTGTTGATGGGCTTACCTGAGATGTAAGCTGGCGTGCCTTCCAACCAGGGCTCTGTTGCAACGCCGTTAGAGCCCTTGAAGAGTTCTTGGCGCTCACGAATTAGGCGGAGGTTTCGGATGTGATAGGTCGCTTGGATGTAGTCCGTGTGGCGCTGGGTCATCGTCTCGAGGGCTTGCCGGAGAGTTGCAGCGGGCGCCATTTTGGTTACCTTCCCTCGCCGAGTACTCGAATCCTTACCCCAGCCTGATCGAGGAGCTTTCTGATGGGTTCGAGCGCCGGGAGCGGGATTTCCCACTCGTCCTGGGCTTTCCGGCGGCCCAACCACCGAACGCCTGATACTTGGAACCACCTGTAAACGTTCTCGGCTGGGGAGAAGTTCAGCCGGAGCGTCACGCCAAGCGGACCTTTCGTTCCAATGGCCTCGCGCTGTCCGCCGCTCACCACGTCGAGCGCGAGAGCGACGCGCTTCCATTCGCGAGGCGACACTTGGTGCGCGTGGTCCTCGCGTCTGCTTCGTGTGGCGCGGAGCCAGTAGTGTCCGTATGAGAGCGTGATGGGTTCCCACCAGAGCGAGACGTCGTGTTGCCCGTATCTTGCGGTGCGCGATTCCTCTGTGAATGGGAAGCCATAGGCAGATGGGTTGTTTCCGCGATAGCACTGCCAAGAGGCGGTGCCGACCCAGGGTTGCCTAGGTCGTTTCAGGACGTCTGCGAGGATCCCGTCGCGTGACTCATTCGCGCCCGAACTCGCAAGATAGGATTCTATGCTCTGGATCCTGATTCCCAACGCCTGGAGTTCTGGCTTCGTAACGCCTTCGATCCGGCGAGCGAGAGCGGTGAATACGAGTCGGTCACGCAAGTCTTGGAAGGCGGTGCTTGGAAAGCCAGATGCGAGGACGTATGTGTTGTCTGCGATCGGAATCGCTCGTGTGGGTGCCGGGTAGAGATAGCCGTCTGGAAGCGTGAGGACATCGCCGGTGAATCCCAGGTTGCCCCCCCGCCCGTCCAGGAGGAGGTCGCGGTAGTTGCCTCTTTCATCCGTGAAGAGATCAGGGATGACTCCCTCGAGTTTCCTTCTGACCCAGTTTCGGAGCTGGTTTTGGTGAACACGGCGTAGTGGGGATTCATGGAGCAGGCGGCAGAGGCCGACACGAACCGTTTCCGCAACGATTGTGGCGCGTAGCTCGGCCTCCGACCGCGTCGCGTTGGCGGCCAAGAGACCGATGGCGTCCTTGGCGAACGACGCGATCGTTGGAGGTCTAAGGATTTCAAGGCTCATCGGGTTCAACGCTCCGTGCGCGAGCGAGCATCGCGTCGATGACTTCGCCGTATTTCTCAATGAACGCCTGGCTATGTTCCGCGGGAACTCCGAACAGGTTGCTCACGAATTCGCTGTCGGCCTTTTCCGGCAAGCGCATGGCCCTGTCTTTCAGGCGACGAACAGCGATTCGGTAGCGCTCACCGAGTTCGGCGCGAAGCATCCGCTCGCTGGACGCGATTCGCAAGCGGCGCTTTCGCTCTATTTCGTCGGCTTCCGCCTTGGCGGATTCGTTTCGGCTCTTCTCCATGCGCCTTGCGCGGATTTCGGCGCGCCGGGCTACTTGTGTGGTATCGAGGGTTCCATCGGGGGTTCTGCTGACTTCGCCAACGTTCTGCTCAGCGTCAGTCTGACCTTCTCCGTCCTTTGCAGGCGGTTCGGCCTCCACGGAAGCCTCAGGTGGGGGAGATGGGTCGGCTACCTGCGAACCGCTGGCAACAGGGTGATCGGGTTCGGGGAGCGCGGGTGATCTCCGTCCTCGCGCCTTCTGGAGATCGCGCATCTGTTTTCGCGCGAACCCTCGCCACGCATTCGCCTCCTCCGTGCGCTCTATGGGCAAGCCCATCAAGCGGGCGGTGAAGCTCATCGACGCTCGGTGAGGAAAGTCGCCTTCGAATCGAGTCAAGTTCGTTTTGATGGTCGTTTCGATCCTTTCCCTCGCGCGCTGCGCGGCTTCGCGCTGCCGTTGGGCCTCCTCGATGGCCGCCGCCTTCGCGGCCTTCTCGGCTTCGACTCGCTTGGCTTCAAGGAGGATGCGCTCACGTTCTTTGCTGGCGGCGCGGTCGCGTTCTTGGCGCTCGCGCATTTGCTGTGCGGTCTTCTCCATGATTGCGCGGGCTTCCACCTGGCGTTGGGCTTCGAGTTCGACAACGCGTCGTGTCGCCGCGGCTGCATCCTCGGCTTGGCGAGCGCGGCGCGCCGCGATCGCGGCGTCGCGGTCGGCCAACTCTTGCTCCGCCTTCTTCTTCTGAACTGTGAAGTTCTCCAGAGCCTTGTTGAAGAAGTGATCGCACCGGATGGTGACCCTGCCAAGCGGGCCAAAGCCAACTCGGACAGTTCGCGCGCCGCCGAGGAATAGTGCTCTGACGCGATCGGGAAAGTCGTCGGGTTTGGTTTCTCCTTGCTCGCGCCAGACCGCGGTTTCGCCATCCAAGACCTCGGCGTCCAAGGTGACGCGTAGATTTCCGGGGACCCGCAGTCGGACTTCCTCTGAGACCATCCCGTGGTCTACGTCAAGTTCCAGGACGAGGTCAAGTAGCTCATCTTCGAGCGAGCTCGCGTACACCTTCGCGTCACCTCGGATAGCATAGCAGCCGATCTCGGTGTCTTGGAAGGATGGCTGAATCGCAGCAAGTCCAGGGGCCACGCCGATGTCAAGGAACTTGTCTCGCCCTACGCGACCTGGCCAGTGGACGAGGAGTGACATCGGAGTTGATCGCCGGACAGTGAGTTTGAGGAGCCTGGCAACGCCTTTCCCCATTCGAGGTAGATGTTGGCTTTCGACCCCGCGCAGAGGAATCGGGATGATCTCGAATTCGGGATCGCTATCAATCGGGGGAACGATTGAAAGCAGGAGAGAGGTTCCGTCTGGCACGCGAATGAAGCGTTCCGCTTGTGGATCTTGGTCAAGGGGCAGAATGACATTGACGCGCATGGGATAGTCGTCGAGTTGGAGATTCGGGACGTAGCCGCGGAGCCATTCGATCGTCAAGGGCCCGGCCTCGACGACCGTGACCTTCCTGTCCCCAAGGCTGAGGGTCTTTCCCCCTCCCGGGACAGGGTCACCTGAGCGAATTGTAACATACGCGTAGTCTCCTGAAGCGATACGTCGCGGGCTCCTGACCAGTTCCGCCATCTGCCCGTCGCCGATGAAGATGTCACCCTTACGAATGGGTGCCGCTTGCCACGTTCCCACGGCTCGGATCTGCCTGGGTCCCACGACGGTAATGAGATATCGTTCTGCCAGCGGATTGAGGTCAACGTAAGCAATGGAGTCGCTGTTCAGGGAGGCAACAGAGATCGCAGGATCCGGGCCCGCTTGGGATGCAATTGAAATAGCTCCGTGCACTCGCGCGTGGTTGGCATCATCCCGAGTGACACCCGGGATGGCCCCGCGAAGGTACGCTGCGTCAACGTAGGGGTCTCGGAACAGGAAGAGGCGGAGTCTTCCGGTCTCGCTGTAGTTCCGGATGGCCTCTGTGCGTAGCCCTTCAGGCGTGTACTTGCCTGAGAGCCATGGACAGGAACCGTCGTGGTCGCCGCGCCAGTGGGCGAAATACTGGAGCTGCGGACCGATTCGGGTCTCGAGCCTGAACTCGCACTCAGGGCAGACGTAGGGGGTGTGTCGCTCAGCGTCGTGGATGTCATGCTCGGCGCCGCTGCTTGTTCGTCCATACGGAATCGTGGCGTTCGAAATCGTTTCACCTCCCCACGTTCATGCGCGAAACCCGGTCTGGTCCGCTGGATGCCTCCGAGTGTTCGTCATTTGAACCCGACCTTATAGCGGCTTGGAGGTCCCCGTTGCGTGGAGCTGGCGAGAACGACCTGCCCGGGACAGCCGTGTGACCCACGCAGGCGCTCTTGCCAACCAGCCGTCGGCTCATACACTGTAAGTACGCTGACTCGACCGCGATCATTCGCAAGAACGAACACGCAGGTCCGACGCGCTGGCTTCCAGAGGACGTAGTACATGTTGTCCGCGCCCGGCGCTGCATACCAAATGGCGCTTGCGAGTTCGGCGGCGAGTCGCGATTCCGTGAGCTTCAGCTCGGGAAACCGCGAATGCAGGCGCCGGAGGAAGTGCTCCGAGAGAGCGGTGCCGGGCAGGCGCGAGATCGTGGCTTGCATCGAGGCCAGGAAGGCCTGACGGTCGAATAGTCCCACTCTTGTAGGCACCGTTGGGAATATTCCCACCATTGGGGGCTATGTAACTATCCGCGAACATCAAATACTCCGGGGCTTCCTGAACGATGTGCCTCGAAGCGTGCTCTTGGCCCCGCTCTTAGGGTATCGAAAAGAGGCCGACTGGCAGCGGTTGGAAACGACAATTCACGAAGCTGACGCGACGCGGGTACGCCTGCTCACCCTGCCGCCTGAGCAGGACCGCGCTCCGGAAGTCCGCGAACACATTAGGGGGAAGCTTCGCGACTTTGAAAAGCGCTGGCCCCGGTTCGAGTGGGACGAGCGTCACGTGGACCTCTTCAGTTTCGAGGACTGTCTTCAGGCCCTTGCCATCCTATTCCGCGAGGAGCAAGGAAATGCCATCAGCATCGCACTCGGGACCAGCGGTGGCCCAGGAGCGGTCCCGTCAACGATAGCATGCGTTCTCTGGGGGGCGCGTGGAATCTATGTCGGTGATGTTGACTATGCCCGTCCGCCTGTTGTCCTCCCCGAGTGGCTCGAGGTCGAAGGACCATTGTCCTCCGACGAGCTCAGGGTCCTCCAGCTTGTCGCAGAATCAGTCGATGGCTTGGATAAGAAAACGATCCTTGACAAGCTCAGGGCCATGGGGCGCATTCGTTTAGACCAGGACAAGCACGCCTACCGACGTCTCACATCTAAGTTCCTTCCCCGTCTGGAGTCGCATGGTTTCGTTCGCGTCGGCCCCCGAGACGGGTGGGATGGTCGGCATCGGTTTGTGACTGCAACGGATGAAGGGAGACGAGCTCTGCGTGTTCTCGCGCCGATGCTCGAAGAGCCAAAGCAGACCCTTCACGTCCGCGGAAGATCTCGACGGAAGCCGACTGCGTGAGCTACGCGACGGTCGGCCCCTGAACATGGTAGGGGACGGAAGGTCGCTCCTTGAGTGGACCGTCGATGTACTTGTTCACCCGTCTTCTTCCGGTCCCTCTTTCTCGGTCCTTCGCGGGTACTGCCGGCGGCGTTCGGCGGCTGGGTGCTTCGCGATGTCTCGCGTGACGCCGACGTCTCCGAACAGGAGATCCGGGACGAATTCTTTCGCGAGGAGGCGGGTTTGGAATTCCTGCTCGCGCTCGTCGAGGTCGAGCATGGCTTCGACGCGCGGAAGGACGAGCGCAGCGAGCTCTTCCGCGGTAGGTCGTTCCTCTTCGCGGAGGACGGGGTAGAGGACGTTCTCGTAGTCGCGCTGGGTCAGGCCGCGCGCCAGATCGAGACTCACGCGTCCAAGCCCGGCGTCGTCCATGTGGGCGTAGAAGAGGAACGCCTTGCGGAGCCGTTTCTCGTCGTGGCGCACATGGCCTTGGAAGAGGCGGGCGGCGTCGTACATGTCGCGGGGCTTGGCTCGCACCGTGAGCGCCTTGAGCTTCCCGCCGTACACGTCGTCGACGGTGAGGCACGGGACGCGGGCGGGATCCAGTTCGAACGTGCGCGGAAGATTGCGTCGCTCGACCCCGTACAGGGGGACGCGCATGAGGAAGTTCACGTCGGCCTTGATGTTGTCGCGGTTGCCGCGCGCGTTCGTGTACTCGAAGCGCGCGCGCCACATGATGTACGACGGCTTGTTGACGAGCGTCACGCGGTAGCCGAGCTCTTCCGCGAGGCTCGTGAAGCGCTTCTCGACCTGCGGGCGCTCTTCCTTCATGCGCTCGCGTTCGGCGGTGCCGACGTAGTCGAAGTCGGCGTCCACGCTGAGGCGCGGGAGGTTGGCGTGGAAGAAGTTGATGCACGTGCCGCCTTTGAGCGCGAGCCGCGTGGCGAGCCACTCGTCTTCACCGATCTCGCGCAGGAGCTGCGCGAGGCGGTAGGCGCGCTCGAAGGCGTCCTGGTCGTACTCGAGCTCGATGGATCGTCGCCGGATCCACGTCTCGTCCACGCCGCCATCAGCCATGGCTATCGCCCTCCGCGACGTCGGGCGGGACGATGACGCGCCAACGGGGGATCCACTTGCCGCCCCGCTTGGGCGTCGTGCCGAAGTACGTCACGCCGCGGCCCACCTTACGCGCGAGAAACTCGACGAAGTCGGTAGGGATGCCCCACTTCTCGGCGTGGCGCTCGACGACGAAGCCTGTCTTCCGGAGGAGGCCGATCTTCGTTTCCGCATCGCGTGGGATATCATCAGCGGTGCTCGCGCCCACGAGCCACGCGATCTTCTTCCAGTCGATGCGGCGGAAGCCCTCTACGCTTTGGAGGACTTCGTCGAGGCCGCCGGCGAACTGGAGGCGGTCCACGCATTGGACGAGCGCGAGCTCGCGCCCACTGTACCGGATCGTCTCGCCCGCGCGCTTCGCGCGCGCGATGAGGCTGGGGTCGAGCAACCGCGAGGGCGTGATCACGGGGCGGAACGTCTTACCCGCGTACTTCATGGGGTTTGCGCGGTGGCTCGTGCTGGCGTAGAGGGTGTTGAACATGGCCGTGTGCGCGACGCCGTGGAGCTCGAGCGCCGTGTGATAGCTGAGGACGGCGTCGCTTGCGATCTTGCTCGCGAGGACATAGGGGTCTGCGGTCTTGCCGGTCTTCTTGGCGTTGACGACGTAGAGCTCGCGGCGTGGATTGTCGATCCAGCCCCGGCTGCGGAGGTACTTGATCTCCTCGCGCACGTTCCCCGTGGGGATGCGGCGCGCGGCCTCTTCAAACGTGAAGGAGCCCGCGTCAGCGTACCAGAAGACCAGGCGAGGAAGCGGCATTTCATTCTCCAGCGAGCTACAGGGGGAATCATGCCCCGTATCTTGCACTTTCATGAAATCGGCCGAGGTCTTAAGTTTTAGCAAAATGCACGATAAGGGTGTCATTCTCCCCCCTAACGCGCGCCAAAACGAAATCCCGCCAAGGCTGGCGATTCCCGGCCTCGTCGAGACCTCTCTCGCGGGTCGCCCGGCCGCCCCGTGCGAGATAGGCGCTCCCGTAGTGTGAGCATCAGTTCTTTCCGCTTGCTCGGAACCGAGTACTCGAGTGGCGTTACGGGGTATAGCGTCCCGGTCTCACGCCCCCACCGCGGCGAGCGCGCTCGCGTCCGGCGGCGGGCAGTCGCGGTGCTTGCGGCCGAAGCGCGCGAGCTGCGAGAGGAACGTTTCGGGCGTGGGGTGGCGCGTGTGATCCCATTCGTCGCCGCAGTGGTGGCAGCGCATGCTGCCGCGGCGGTGGTTGCTGGTGATCCAGGGGGCGTTGGGGATTCGGAACATGGTCTCGTGGGGCAAGTTGGTGGGGCTGCCGCTGGGGCGGGCAGGTGGTCGAGAGGCAGGCGTGGGGCGGTGAAGGGGCTAGAGCCGGTCGGGGGGTTTGTGGGCCTCCGCGCGGACCTTCTTGACCTCGGGGTGCTCAAGCAGCTTCCGCAGGCCTTCGTCGGGCGTGATGCGGCGGATGCGTTTGGTGTCGACGAATTCGCGGCGTTCGAGGCCGCGGATGTAGTCCTCGAAGGCCATGCTGGTGAGAGGCTGGAAGCGGTGCGTTTTGTAGTTCTTCTTGAGGGGCTCGGGGCGGGAGGGCGTCATGGGCTCAGACCTCGCTGGTGCGCGCGTTGATCGCTTTGCGCGCGACGGGCCGGAGACGCGGGAGTTACACTTAGAGTATCGCGGGGTCTCGCCACTCGACACTTGCAGCAGTGTCGCGCTTGCAACGGTTCGTTGCGTCGCTCTCCTGAATCTTCAGGGATCTGTCGGGAGTGGCGAGGGGGTGGGGCGAGAACGCGAGGTCGCGGCGTCACACGGATTGGAGGTCCGTCGGACATTCAACGGAACCGGTTGCGTCCACGGGGCGTGGACGATGAACTGCGGTTCATCCCGCGCGCGGGGTCACGACGCGCCGTCAGCGTCCGCGACGCGCGCGCTCGGCGCTCGAGACCAGCTTGAGCCCGGCCGTCGCGCTCGCGCTCGCCGACTCGCCCTCGTAATGCTTCAGGTAGGCGAGCTTGTCGAAGGGCTTCAGGTGGCGATAGAGGCGCGAGATGCGCCACGCTGCCATCCAGCCGCGGGGATCCGCTCGCAGACCCATTCTCGTCCAGAATGAAGGAGCTCGATAGGCGCTCCGTTGGGTCGGCAGCTGGCGAGGCGAGGCGGACTCTTCGCTCGCGAGCGGTGCTATCGGAGGCAAAGGGCCGTCCTCATCCTTCGGTGGCCAGGCCGACGAGGCGTCCGGTGAGTTCCGCGGGGGAAACCTGGAACTGCCCACACAAGGGCGAAAGCCGCGAGACCATTAGAACGCTCTGGATTCCTGTCGCATCGCCTGCGCGCACTACAATCCGGTGGAAGCCTTGCGAACAACGACTTCACCGTTCACTGTTTGGTGGCTCAAGGACGCTCGCGATCGACTCGAGGTGCTTGGCCACGCGCGCCCCAGCGGGCGTGATCCGGAAACGCTTGGTCTCGCTCGCGCCTCGCGTCCCCGTGACCTCAACTTCAATGAGACCCGCACGCTGGAGGCGTTTGATTGTGGCCCCGCTTCGGTTACTGGGCACCCCGATCGACTCGGTGACGTGATGGGGCACAGCCCAGTCGCCGCGTCGCGCTAGTTCGATGAGAAGTGGAATGGCGGTCTGCCGCAGCACCGCTGCCGTAGTACGCCCACGTAGGCCCTTCCGTGCGGCAGGCGGCATCAAGTCCGTAAGTTCACATTTCCGAAAAACTGGCCGCGATACCCTACGTACTATGGGAAAGGACTATGTTCTGGGAAGACGTCCTCCGGGACGGAGGGCTCTATGGACCGCTTCAATCGCTCAGGAGCGTCGCGACGCCTTCCATTCAACGGCGCGAAGCGTGATCGAGCCTTTTCCCTTCTCGATCTCGACGTGACCGCCCTTGGAAATGCCAAGCGCCTCGAGTGCATCGCGCGGAAGCGTCATTCTGCCGCGCTCGTCGACCGGTCGAGGACCACGGAGAGGTAACCTTGGCATCCTCGAACCCAATTCTATCGGATGACTTGCCACAATCGGTTTATTGGGCAATAGGGCTGAATGTCTCGATGCCGGTTCGCCCTGACTCACGGATATCCCTCACGCGAGGTCTCGCGGTCGAGGACCACGGTTCGGAATTCTACCTCATTTCTGAGGGAGACGGCCACGATCTCACGTTGGCGTTGGAGGCTCCGGTGGCGGAGCGTCTGGCGCGTTTCATTCTCGCTCGGCGCGGCGGTGCCGCGTCGGGAGGCAATGTAGAGTAGCAGGAGGCACACAAGATGAAGAGACACTCGCAAGCGTGGTCAGCGGCAGCTATGGCGATCATTCTGCTCGGAGTCGCGGCTCCGGGCTCGATGGGGGCTTCACAGCTACCCGTCGCCCTCTCCGGTACGATGCCGGGTGGCGGCTACGTCGTGGCGAAGATTGACTACGAGGGCGGGGGACCCGTGGAACTCTCCATCGCGACGCCTGGATGTGAGGGCGGGTGCGCATTCGGCGGGAGCCTCCTCGGTCCCGACGGATACGAGCTGTCGAGCATCTTCGTCTCACGCGGAGTCCTCGGCAACCAGGACTGCGTCATCGCGGGATCCCCCGACCTTAGCATCGACGGCGCCGAGTGCGACCCCAGCACGGCGCAGCATATCTTCTATCAGGCGGCTCGGAACGTGGGCCCGGGCGGGATCCGCTTTTGGGACACGATCGACGCCGCGGAGGGGGACCCGCTGGGCGTTTGGACGCTCATCGTGTGGATAGCCTTCGAGCCGAACGAGCAGTCGGCCACGTCCTGGAGCCTCTCTTTCGATCCCGCCGTCGCGTCGGTCCGCGGCGTCACGACGGGCGACCGCGCCTGGTACGCTTCCGCGCAGGACTTCCAGGGCGGGACCGCCCTTGTCCTCAGCCGAGCAGGCGCGTTCGTGAGCGCGCACACAAGCTCTCACTTGAACGTCGACGTCCAAAACCGGCTCTTTGGCATGATGAGCACCGACTCCATCGGGAGCACGTCGCCTGCAGGAGGGCTGACCTTCCGAGGGCCATTCGGAGCGCAAACTTGCACGTGCATGTTGTGGGATCTGGACGGCTCGAACATGGTCGGGCCAGGATCGTACGACCTCAGCTTGAATCGGGTCGCGGGGGGGCACCAAGCGTTCACGGACCT
>JBAZZN010000010.1:0-20320 GCA_041658815.1 Thermoplasmatota archaeon | reverse complement strand
CGTAGATCGAGACCGCGGCGATGGCAAGGGGGCCGCTCGCGCGCACCACGAGGACGACCAGCGCGAGCACACCGAGGATCGCACCACCAAGATGCGTGAAGAACGAGAAGGCCTCATCTCGGAACGATCTCGTGAAGCGGTCCTCGGGAAGCATGATAGATGGGTACGCCTCGTGCGTCTTGTTTCTTGTGGGTGCCGCGAAACCCGCCGGGCTCCCCGTCTGGTCACGTCACGGTGATGGTGCCCTTCATGAACGAGTGGAAGCTACAGTAGTAGGGGTACGTTCCGGCCACGGTGAACGTGAACGTGGAGGCCTCATCGCTTGCGATCTTGCCCGTGTCCCACACGTTCGTGTCGGACGTTGACGTGTGCCCGAAGCCGTCTGCGTTCTGCCACGTGACGTTGTCGCCCACGTGGACGCCTAGAGTGGCGGGGTGGAACGCGGAGCCTTGGATCGTGACGACCTTGGGGCCGCTCGCGTTCGTGGGCGGTGCAGCCGTGGGCTGCGTCGTGGTCGTGGGCGGACTTGGCGGTGCTGGCGTGCTGGTGCTCGTCGTCGTGGGCGTCGTGCTCACGCTTGGGAGTGGCGGCTTGTCGCTTGGTGCAGCGGTGCAGCCAGCGAGAACGAACATGGTGAGCAGGAGCATGAGCGCGCGGCGCATGGTCTCGCAGACGTCGCGCGCGCTGGATAAATGCGGCGTTACCGAATCTACCTGGAAGTCGTTAACGCCCCTTCTCGTGGCCCCAAATGATCTTGTGCATTTGGGTGCCGATGCGCACGTCGAGCCCATCACGGAGGACCCACTCGGCCACGTTCTTGAGCGTCGCTGGCTCACCCTCGAGTTTGGTGGGGCCGACGGGGTTGGGCGAGGACCACATGGGTTGGAAGAGTACCTCACTGCGTGTGGGGTGCTCTTGGAGCGCGTCCTTGGCGTATGCATAGTCGCGCGCGTCGCTCAGCACGAACTTGAGCTGGTCGTGCGACCGCAAGAGCTGCACGTTCTCCCACAAGTTGCGTTTCTGCATGTTGCTCGATGGGCACTTGACGTCCATCGAGATCTGGAGCTTCTCGCGCGGCTCCAGCTTGTCGGCGTCGCTCACGTCGATGCTGCCGCTCGTTTCGAGCACGACGAAGTAGCCGCGCTGGAGGAGCGCGTCCATGAGTGCGATGCACGCGTCGTGCTGGTCCAACGGCTCGCCGCCAGTGACGCAGACTCTCTTCGTGGGGATCGGCGCGAGGCGATCGAGCACCGATCCAAGCGACCAGTCCTGGCCACCTTGGAATGAGTAGGTCGTGTCGCACCAGGAGCAGCGGAGACTGCAACCGGTGAACCGGACGAACGTCGTGGGCAGCCCTACGGTGGACCCCTCGCCTTGCACCGAGTGGAATATCTCGGTGAGGCGAAGCGTGGTCACGGCTTGGACGAGCCTGGCTCCCAGAGAAAAGCGTTTCCTCGTCGCCGCACTCACGCCCGAAGTGTCCCTCGAACCAGAACCTATATCCTTGCAGTGACAGACGTTCGCTCAGCCCGGCACCCCCAGACGGGGGCGCGAATCCTTATGTAGGGGAAGTTGGCTGACGCAGCCAGACCACCGGGAAACCCCGGATTCTTCTCCTCAGAGGAGGTTCCTCTCATGGCCACCGACGACCGTCTGCAGCAACTCGCCTCGGTGATGGATCAGCTCATCGATGACACGAGCGTCCCCCGAAACATCCGCCGCGGCGCGGACAGCGCGAAGAAGGCACTCCTCAACAAAGCGAACGCCCTCGACGTCCGCATCTCGTCAGCCGTGAGCGTGCTCGACGAGCTGGCCAACGACCCGAACATCCCCCTTCACGGTCGCACGATGATCTGGAACATCATCTCCGGGCTGGAGACGATGGGCAGAGCCGCGAAATAGCGACCCCTGGCGGGCGTCTGAGGCTCAGCGGCGCACGGTCTGCGGCGTGCCCTTGCTCGCTTGGTTCTTCAGGTACGTAACGATCTGGGCCATTTCCTGATATCTGATGGCACTGTGTTTGGTGCGTTGATGGTTGTCATAGTCCACCGCCCACCCCAAGACTTTCGCTCAGTTTAGGCGCGCCTGGTTCAGATGACGAAGTCCACGTCGTCCTGCCGCCGGCTGGCCGGCTGCCGGTCAAGCGGCACCTTGATGAGGCGCGGCCCTCCGGTCGGCGCAGGCAAGGCGTTCTTCACGGCGTTTCCCGAGCCGTATATCTGCTTGCTCCTGACGCCAGTCACGACGAGCATGACCTTGATGGCGCGCTCTTGCCGGGGGTTCACGGATGCGCCCCAGATGATGCGCGCGTCCGGACCGACGCGGTCGTGGACGGTCTGCACGACGTCCTGCGCTTCCTTGAGAGTCATGTCCGCGCCGCCCACGACCTCGACGAGGCAGCCGCTCGCGTGCGACACGTCCACATCAAGGAGGGGCGAGTTGAGCGCTTCTTCGACCGCGTCCTTCGCGCGGTTCTCAGTGTCGGATTCTCCAAGTCCTATCATGGCGACGCCGCCCTTGCGCATGATGGTCTGCAAGTCCGCGAAGTCGAGGTTCACCAGGCCGGGCTTGGTGATCATTTCCGTGATGCCGCGGATGCTGCGGTGAAGGATCTCGTCGGCCACCTTGAACGCGGCTTGGAGCGGGAGGTTGGGTGCTATCTCAAGGAGCTTGTCGTTGGGCACGACGATGACCGTGTCGCAGTTCTCGCGAAGCTTTGCGAGCCCCGCTTCCGCGTTCTCCATGCGGACGGCGCCCTCCACGCGGAAGGGCAGGGTCACGACGGCGATGGTCAACGCACCAAGTTCTCGCCCGATGCGCGCGACGACGGGCGCGGAGCCAGTGCCGGTCCCGCCGCCCATGCCAGCCGTGATGAAGACCATGTCCGCGCCCTCAAGCTTCTTGCGGATGTCTCCCTCCGTCTCGAGCGCGCTCTTCTCGCCGATCATGGGCAGCGCGCCGGCGCCCAAACCGCGCGTCGTGTTGCGGCCGATGAGGATCTTCTGGGGGACCTTGATGTTGAGGAGGTGCTGCGCGTCCGTGTTGATCGCGATGAGCTCACAGTTCTCGATGCCCGCCTGGGACAAGCGCCAGATGGTGTTGCTGCCGCCGCCGCCACAGCCGACGACCTTGATCTTGGTGTTGAGCTGCGAGAGGAGGTCCACGAGCTCCTTGTCCGTGTCATTGAGAGGCGCTTGCCCTTGCGCTTGCGCCGGCCCTTGTGTGGGTGTCGGTGGCAGGGCGAACGTCGTCGGTTGTGAGACCAGTGGCACGCGCGTTTCCTGGTTCGCGCGCGCAATGGCATCCTGGATGAGTGACTTCATCCGTACATCCCACTGGGAAAAGCGCGGGAGGCACGCTATGAAGCTGCCGAAGTGAAACTCCCATGACCGTGGACCGACCCGGCTCGTCCTCGCCACGTGGAGCCTCACGCTTTCGAACGTGACGTGGAGCCCGACCCACGACAGCCCACCGCCAGCAGTGGCCGAATGCTCTTTCAAAAGAATCTTTGGGGCCTGCCGTCGTGCGCGCGACTCGTGGCGCGCGCGCACGTGTTCGTCTCGGGCAAGGTCCAAGGGGTATTCTACCGTGACTCGACGAGGAGCGAGGCCCAAAAAAGAGGTGTGCGGGGGTGGGTCCGCAACTTGCGCGACGGGCGCGTGGAGGCCGTCTTCGAGGGTGCGACCGAGGACGTGGAGGCGATGGTCGCATGGTGCCGTATCGGTCCGGCGCTCTCGCGCCCCACGTTCGTGGACCGCAAGTCAGGCGAGGCCGAAGAAGGCTTCACTGTCTTCGAGATCCGCTCGACGGGCTGACGCGTGGGTGCAGATATTTCGGAAGGAAGACGTGGTCGTCCACTTGTCCAGTCGTCGGAGTGCTCACGCACGTTCCCGCCTCGAAGCCGACCTCGGGATAGGGCGGCGCGGTGATCGCGGCAGGGGCGCGGGCCAGGGCGTGGACGCGCTCGCTGTAGCAGCTTGCCGTTGTGAGCGGGACGCTGGCGACGACCACGACGGCGATCAGCAAGAGCGTGCGCAAACGCGTTCGCACTCGCGGCACGGGCGATAAGCTCTTCCGCGAGACCGTGGCATCGGCGAAGCGTGGTCGTCACCCGCCTCGTGAGCGCGCCCTTTCAGGTGAACGTCCACGTCGTGCGCGAAGGCGACCGGGCGCTCGTGGTGGACGCGAGCAGCGGCCTCGATTGGGACACGTTCGGCCCACGCCTGGCCGCGGCGATCGGTGACGCGAAGGTCGAGGCCGTGTACTTGACCCACGTCCATGTGGACCACGTGGGCGCAGCGGCGCGGGTCAAGCGCCTCGCGGGCGATGCGCCAGTCCTCATGCACGAGGGCGAAGCGTTCGCCGTGGAGAAGGGGGACGCCCGCTTGACTGGTGGCGCGATGTTCGGCGTGCCGCAAGAAGCGTGCGCAATCCGCAGCGTCAAGGATGGGGACATCATCGAGTTCGGAAAGCTGAAGTTCGAAGTGCTCTTGGTGCCCGGGCACTCGCCCGCGCATAGTGCTTTGTGGGAGCCCGAATCGCGCAGCCTCTTCTCGGGGGACGTCGTGTTCTCGCACGGCTCGTTCGGCCGCGTTGACTTGCCCGGCTGCGATGCGCGCGCGATGCTGCGCAGCCTTGAGCGCCTCGCGGGGCTGGACGCCGTGGACCTCTATCCGGGCCACATGGGGGACGTCTTGGGGAACGCGCATGAAGCCGTGCTCGAGAGCTTGGACAATGCGCGACTCATGCTGAGTTGAGCCCAAAGTGGCAACGCTTAAGCGGCGCGCCCCCGGATGGTACGTGATTGAAGAAGCCGCTCGTCAAGGACTACATGACGCGCGAGGTCGTGACCCTCCTGCCGGATCTCACGGTCCGCGAGGCCATCGACCGCATCATCCGTGAGGGACACGTGGGTCTCCCGGTCGCCGAGAACAAGCGCCTGCTTGGCTTCCTCACGCCCAAGGAGCTGCTTCGGAACGTGGATCACCCCGAGAGGACGATCCGGCAGATCATCGCGCAAGGCACAGTAGTCGCGCACCCCGAGATGGACATCGATGACGCCGCGCGCATCCTATTCCGGATGGGAGTGAAGGAACTGCCCGTCGTGGACGACGATGGCACGATGGTTGGCGTCGTCTCGACCACTGACATCATCCGGAGCCACATCGAGCGCGTGACGCCGCGCAAGATGCTCAAGCTCAAGGAGACGCTCGAAGCACTATATGGCGTGGAGATCGAGATCGCG
Organism: Thermoplasmatota archaeon; assembly: GCA_041658815.1. Lineage (GTDB taxonomy): Archaea > Thermoplasmatota > SW-10-69-26 > JACQPN01 > JAJPHT01 > JAJPHT01. The sequence continues at coordinate 15,075 of JBAZZN010000010.1, read as the reverse complement.
CGCGAGTTCATCCCGATCTCGGACCTTCTTCCCACGCAGAAGCGCATCTACGCGGACGAGTTGCAGGGCCGCAAGCGCGAGCTGCAGCGCGGCCTCGCGGAGCCAATCATGGTCATCTCGAAGAAGCCGCAACCCATCCTTGTGGACGGGCACCACCGCGTGATGGCGGCTGTGGAGTTGGGCATCGAGAAGCTCGATGCGTACGTGCTCAAGCTCGACAAGGACATCGAGCTGGGCCTCGAACGCAACGCACGCGCGAGCGGGCTGAACTCGCTGAAGGACATCGACGTGAACGACTTCGGCCAGCACCCGCTCGTGGAGATCACGAGTCGCCTTCTAAAACAAAAAGACGGTAGCTAGGCGACTCGTGAGCGGCCGAACGCGAGCGAAGCGAGACGAATTCGGCCAGATCACGTCGCGACTTCTGAAGCCGAAAGATGGGAATTAGTCGCGACGGGAGCGGCCGAACGCGAGCGAAGCGAGACGAATTCGGCCAGATCACGTCGCGACTTCTAAAGCCGAAAGATGGGAATTAGTCGCGACGGGAGCGGCCGAACGCGAGCGAAGCGAGACGAATTCGGCCAGATCACGAGTCGCCTTCTGAAACCCAAGGACGGCCCTTAGGACCGAGTGGCCAGTACACAGTAATGTTCCATGGCTTGCTTGCGCACGCTTCCTGCTCGCCAGCCTGCTTCGCCGAGCCACTCGAGGAGACGCGTGGGCGGGACGCGCTCGTGGGGCGGCGGCCCGATCTCACCTGGGCCTTCGGGGTCGAACTCGGCCACGAGCAACGTGCGCGTGGCCGACACTAGATTCTTCAGCACGACGACTGGATGCTCGACATGGTGCAGGACGTTCGTGAGGAAGACCGCATCGTACGGTGCGCCAGGAAGCAGGTCCTTCTCGGCGTCCAAAGCGAGCGCCCCCAGCGACGCCCCCTCGCGCTTCTTCTCGACGAACTCGAGCGCATCTGGTGCGGGGTCGGCTGCGAGCACGAACCCTTGCGAGCCAGCCCACTCGGCGTACGCGAGCGAAATACGGCCGGGCCCACAGCCGACGTCCGCCACGCGCCAGCCTGGCTTTCCCCCAGCAAGCGCCCACCACTCGGCCGCGAGCTGCAACCGCTCGCCTTGGTGATCCCACATCTCGTCCAACGTGATGGGCGAGGACCCGTGTCGTGGGTGCGATCCGCTCTTCATGCAAGCAGCCTCAGGGGCTTGGTGATGGATGATGATTGCTGGCCCACGCCGCCCAGTCGGCGCCTCCGCTGACTATTTAAGCGGGGAAAGCAAAGGCGACCGCATGCGCGCCTCTTCTGCTCAGCCGAGGCAAATGAGCAGGACCCAAGCCGCCGCCACGCCCGTGGACTGGATCATGTGGTATGATGAGTTGGATGCGCCAGACCGGCGCGAGATCCGCAACCGGCTCCTGACCGCGCCGTACGACGAGGTCAAGGAGGACCCGGAACTGCGGAACTTCTTCTTCTTCCACAGTGCGGACATCGCCGCCGAGATGCCGCCTGGATCGGAGCGTCTCGTTGAGTTGCACGGCGTGGTCCAGATGCTTCGCGGCGCGACGGACCAGGGCATCATGGAGCAGCGCCGGAAAGCCGTCGCGTTCTTGCTGGGCGAGTACCAGCGCTACCTGCGCGACAGCCCATGGCTAGCGTGAACCTTGACGGACGTGCTCCTTCTCGTCATGCTTTGAGCACGTCCGTCAACGCAACCCTCTCCAAGATGATGTCGCCCCATCGCTCGCGCGGGAAGAGCGCTCGCTCCGCGGCACTCACGTGGAACGCGTCGAGCACGCTCTCGTCCCCCTCAAGGAGCGCGTCCTCACGCCGCCACCGCTCGCGCGCCGCGAACGCATCCAAAGCGGCAGGGTCCCATGCGACGGCCGCAACCGTCTGGGCCCCCTCGTGGAGGCCGAGGAACACCAGCGCCTTCCCGATCTGGCGCTCACCCGCCGCGTACACGAGCGTCTCGGTCGCTATGTCGGCGGAGCGCGCGCGTCCCTCGGCGAGCGCTCGCGCCGCAAGTTGCGCGGCCAGTGTGAGGTGGTCAGGCCCATAGACGCGGTCAGCCCGAAGGAGCTGCACGCGGGGCGGGATCCGCTTCACGAGCGCGGGCACGTCACTGATGTCAGCGTGGTACGCGCGCAGCTCGGGCAAAGCCAACGTCATTCGGGGAACTCCCCCAACGATAGCTGGCCCACGCGGGGCGCCGGGTCCACCTTGTCGCTTGACGGCGCCACGCCGGCCGCGTTCAGCTCGCGCAGCATGCTCTCGGCGAGCACGGGGCCGATACCAGGCACGCGCGTGAGGTCCGGGATCGTGGCGGCTGCGATCTTCTCCTTCGCCACGTAGCCGGCCTTGTAGAGTTGACGCGCCCTGTAGCGACCCACGCCGCGCAGGTCTAAGAGCGGGAGCAGCTCGGCGCGAGCACCATGTGCGAGGCGCGCGCTCACTTGCGCAGCGCTCTTCGTGGCGCTGCGCTCGAAGATGCGCGCGATCTCCTCCGTCGCGTAGAGGAGCCAGCGCCCCGCGTCAACCTTGTTCGCGACGTCGCCTGGGTACGCGCCGTACTTGAGGAATATCTCTTCCTCTGGCACTTCTTCGATCCAATCATGCAGGAGGCACGCGGTCTTCAACTCGGCGAGGAAGGAATCGTAATCAGCGCCTGGCGGCGGGGGGAGGAGGAACTCGTCCTTGCGCTCGATGGCGACGCCCTCGAGCCACGTGTCGCCGCGGCGGGTGTAGAGGGGGATCATGTCGGGCGTGGACGCAGCGAGGTGCAGGAAGCTCATGGCGGTGAGTCTCTTGGTGGTCTTCACCTTCGAGAGCGCCTCCCGGATCTTCACGGCCGACAACGGGTCGATGTAGAGTTGCGACACGCGCTTGCCGAAGCGGGTCGCTCCGAGCTCGTCGCCTTGGCTCGTGATGAGGTCGTTCTCCAAGAGGAAATCGATGACACGCGTCACGCGCTCCTTTAGCACCCACATGTCGGACCCGTGCGCCAGGAAGGTGGACTTGAGGAAGGCGTCGAGTTCCTTCTCGTTGCGCACGAACTCGGACGCGATGCTCGAGAGGACGTGCGTGCGCAGCGCGTTCTCGGTGCCAAGCTTGCTATCGACCTTCTCGGGGTCAGCGAGGAGGAACGAAAGCAGGATCTCGCTTCGTTGCTCTTGCGTCTTCGCGATGGTGATGGCTTCGCCCACCTTGTCGAAGCGGGGGCGGCCCGCGCGACCCGCCATCTGCTTGTACTCCAGCACTGGGATGGGGCGGTTCCCCTCGTTCACGTCGTAACGGAAGAGGTCGCGGATGACGACGCGGCGTGCGGGCAAGTTCACGCCGGCCGCGAGCGTGGGCGTGGCGCTTATGGCGCGGAGCAGGCCTTGTTTGAAGAGGGATTCCACGAGCGTCCGCTCCCGGTTGCGGAGGCCCGCGTGGTGGAAAGCGACGCCGCCAGCGATGCAGCGCGCGAGACGTTTCTCGGCGGACGTCTCATCGTCGCCCTTGAGGAGCGCGGCCTTCTCTTTCAGGGTCGCCAGCGTCTCGTGCGAGAGGTGCGGCTTGACCGCAGTGACGAGCTTGTCCGCGAGAGCCTCGGTGCTCTTTCGTGTGGAGACGAACACGATGCAGCTTCCGCCGGTCTTCACACTGTCCTCCACGAGCGCGAGGGACGCGTCGTCATGGTCGCTGTTGACCATGACCCTCTCGTTGTCTGTGAACTGGATGGCCTTCCCGTACAGGGTGCCCTCGCGCAATCGCACGGGGCGCCACTCGGTCTTCACGTGCTTGGCTTGGAGCCAGTCCGCGATCTCGCGCGAGTTCGCGATGGTGGCGCTGAGCGCCACGATCTGCGCGCCGGGGTTGAGCTGCTTGAAGCGCGAGAGCAGCACCTCGAGCGTGGGGCCGCGGCCCGCGTCGCCAAGCAGGTGGACCTCGTCGGCAACGATGCAGCCGACGTTCGTGAGCCAATTGGCCTTGTGCCGCAGCAGGGCGTCCGCCTTCTCGCTCGTCGCAACAACGATGTCGTAGCGCGCGAGCTGCGGGTCCTCGCCGTCCAAGTCGCCGATGGCGAGCGCGATGCGCAGACCCAACGCACCACCAAGCGCCTTCAGGTCCTCGAACTTCTCGCTGGCCAGCGCGCGCAGCGGCACGAGGTAGAGGCCCTGCGAGCCCTTGAGCGCCTTTGATAGCAGGGCAAGGTACGCGACCAGCGACTTGCCACTCGCCGTGGGCACTGCCAAGACGAGGTTCTCGCCCGCGACGGCGAGCGGTGCGGCCTCCTGCTGAGAGGGCCACAGGTCACCGTAGCCGTTCGCGCGGAGCACCGGCGGGATACGCGGGTCGATGCCGGGGATGTCCTCCGGGCGAAGGACGGCGGGGGCGGGGGGAGGGGGCGCGGGTGACCTCGGGGGGGCGACCTCGGGCAATGACATGGGGCGGAATGGGTTCTCCTCACCAGGGGGGCTCTTCCGCTTCGCCATGGGTTTCCCAGAGGGCGCATCGGATAAGAAGCGATTCCCCTCGCAGCCGAAAGTGAGGCGGAAGATGACCCCGCGACCGGAATGATCCGACCGTGGGGCCAGGATGCAATGCCGCGCCCGCGGAGGACCAGTTCTACGGGGCGGAGACCCGGTGGCCGGAGCGGACCGGCCTGCCGAGTTGGGTGATCCGACGATGAAGGCGAAGCAGCCTCAGATCTTGTGCCCGCCGCCCTGGTGGACGGGCTCGTTGGCGAGGAAGGCCATGATGGCGGTCATGTCGCGGAAACCACGGAGGTTCATGGCAGGCGTCTCGGCGTGCATGTGACTGCCCTCCTGGTGTCCCGTAGTTGCTGCTTGGGGTGCGCGCGTTGACAACTCGGACGAGGAGTGTTCTAGGCCTTTTTCATGGTGAACTGCGAGCGCCGCAGCCGAAGCCCGCAGGCTGAGGCGCGGACGCGTCATCAGCCGCGAAAGACGCGTCCAGCGCGCGAGCGATGGCGGGGGTTTGGGGCGGAGCCCCAACGGGGGTTCGGGGGCGGCGCCCCCGAGAAGCCGCTTGACTTACTGGGCCCCAGCCTTACGCGGACGAACGGACAACCACCCATTGGCCGGACCCGAAGAGCATGGGGCGTCGGGGCGGCGTCACGGCTCGCATGCGCTCCGTGCTCATCGTCGGCCTCCTGATCGCAACCGTCATTCTCGGTGGTTGCATCGACGCGCCAGGGACGAAGGGACTCGCCGAGGCGGGCCGAGTCGCGGAAGCCTGCCGAACCGGCCAGTACGTCGAGGGTTTTGACTCGACGGGCGCGCCGGTCTGCTCTGTTCCCCTCCCCGCGCAAACGTGGGTCGGATTCGCTTGCCCGTCGGGGTACTTCGTCAAGGGGTTCGACGCGGTTGGCAAGCCGGAGTGCGGGCGTCCCCTTGATCCAAGTCCTCCCGCAGCACACGAAGTATCATCCAACCTCATGGTGCTCAACGTGTACGGTGTCCGCAACACGTCGTCCACCAACCTCTGGGACATCGACGTCAACGTCGAACTGTCCGCAGGTGCACTCCCGATCGACATCACGAAGCTCATCGTCCGCTACTCGGACGGCACGACGACGCAGAACTACAACTACAGCACGTCGGCCCTCGCCAACGGCGCGGCTTCGAACACGTTCTTCGTGCCCACCTGGATTCGTGGCACCGGCACGAGCGCCGTCGCCCAAGCTGGCGACCTCGTCCAGATCCACTACAACCTACACGGCAGAACGCTGGCCCCCCGCACGAGCGTCCAGCTCACCTTGCTCCCCGAGTCTGGCTCGCCAGTGGATTCGGACTTCAAGTCGCCCGCCACGTATGGCACGGACACGACCATCACGCTGCGCTGAGCAAACGCGCACGGCTATCCATGTGGCTGCATCCCGCCGTGTTTCTTGTACGCGAAGCCGCGAAGCGCCGCGAAGAAACCGAATCCTGCCTTCGCGTTCTTCGCGCCTTCGCGTACCAGAACAGGCCCCTCACCAGCTTAACCGACTGCGGATGCTATTCATCCTTTGTTATCTAGTGTGAGTTACGTTCAGAAGCACGGCTCCATCTCTTCGACTCGCACAGGCACTTCGCCCAACGAGCGCACGAGAAGCACGCTGGTCTCGTGGTACGGCCCCACGTCCATTTCGCTTCGCACCGTCGTCTCGTCTCCGACTGAGAGGAGCGTGCCGTTCACGTACGCGCGGCCATCGAGCAATGGCGTCACTTGCAGCACGCTGGCCGTCGCGTTCCACGGCGAGGCGAACCAGCCGCCATCAGGACCCAGCGCGCGGTAGGCTACGTGGTCCGCACTCACGCTCACCGAGTGCTCGTGGAACGCGCTGCCGAAGTCGCGCACGACGGCCCACTCGTCCGTCGCTGGTGGCGGGCCATCGCCATACGTGCGCAAGACGAGCGTGCCGTTCACGAGCGCGGCAGGAGCGCAGTGCGGGCCAAAGTCGCCCGGCAACTGCTCGGTCGATGTGCCGTTCAGCCAGTCGCGCTCCTCCACGTAGAACAAGCGCGTCGTGGCGCGCGGGAGGATAGGGCCGCTGATCACGAGCGAAGCATTCGCCGTGGCCTCCGCGCCGATGACCGTGCCGTTCACGGGCGTGAAGCTGACGCTCAGAGCGTAGGTGCCAGGCAAGATGGGGGTCGGGTCGTCGCAGAACGTGACTCCCTCGAATCCTGCCGGGCACCACGCGCGACGGATGAGCGTCCCGTTCAGTTGGTGCACGTCCGTGTGGTTCGCGCCAGGCGCGAGCGAGAAACGGACGGGCACCTGTGCCGAGCTATCAGGAAGCACGTACGTCATGCACGCGCCGTGGCTGACGCCCCAGAATGCCGTCTCATATGGCGCAGCGCGTGAGTCGTCAAGGTCATACGAGCCAGACGGGCCATCGAGTTGGATGCGCAAGCCGCTCCAGCACAAGCCGCTCGGGGGAACTTGGATCGTCGTCTCGCCGCAATTCGACATGACGAGCGTGACGTTGACGCTATCGTTGTTCCGCGCGATGGGCGGATCGACGCTCAGAGCGAGCTTGGCGCAAGGCGGCTGGCTTACAGTGACTGGAAGTTCGTCCAAGCGTGTGCAGCCCGAGGCGAGCACGAGCATGACGAGCGCGAGCGCGGGACGCACGAGGCCGGGCTGGGGTTGGGCAAGGAAGAAGATTGCGACGCTGTTCGGCCGCGGCCGCACGGAATGGGCCACGATCGAGGGTAGTGTCCCGCTTCCGTCACCACCCGGGTGGTTCTTCGGAACGTGTCCGTCGCTTGCGCCAAGACTCCGGGGTTTTGGCGTGAACCGGCCTTGACCGAGGACGTCCGCGGGGGGCTGCCCTGGATGACTTGTTCGTGTGCAGGCGACCAGACCACGCCACGTGCGCTAAGCCTGCCACGGACGCCACTTGCTGTGGCCAATGAGGTCCCCCCCTAGAATAGCCGCCTCTGTGGGGAGACGGCCCTTTCGAGTGGCGCTCCCACGTCAGCCAGCATCCGCTCCATCGTCCGCGCGTTCTGGAACGCCTTGCCCTCGACGTGATTGTTGAAGTACGTGCGCACAACGTCCTTGCTGCGCGCCAACTCCGCCAGCCGCGTCGCCCAAGGCTCAAGCTCCTCGTCGTCGTACAAGTAATCGTACCGCTCCGTCGTGCTCGCGCCGCGCCTGAACCAGTCCTCGCGGTTCCGTCCGTGGAATCGCACGTAGGCATGGCGAACGCTCGACTGCTCCGCGATGATATCTGGGAAGCTGGGCCCGTCCACGATGACCGCCGCCGAGCAGTGCTCGCCAAGCAGCGCGAGCGCGTCCGGCCGCAGCGCCGTGCCCGCCTCATCGTGCCACGAGCGGTTGCGGAACTCGACGGCCACGTCCAGCGGCGCGAGCGCGGATAGCGCAGCGTCGAGGCGCGCGAGTGCCTCTGGCCCGTGGATGACGGCGGGTGAGAGCTGGAGCAGGACGGCGCCCAGCCGCCGCGCCTGAGCGAGCGGCCTCGCAACGAGCGCGGTCCACGCTTCGGTGAGTTGGGCGCACACGGTTGGCTCTGCATTCACGAGTGCTTCATGCGTGAGCGTCTGGGGGGCCTTCACGCTCAGCTCGAAGCCGGGCGAGCCGCGCGTGCGCTCGACCCAACCCTGCACGACGCTGGGCGCGGGGTCGCGGTAGTAGGTGCTATCGACTTCCACGGTCGGGAACTGCGTCGCGTACCACCGCAGCCGCTCGGACTGGGCAAGCGATGGGGGGTACACGGTGCCCTGCCAGTCATCGTAGGCCCATCCAGACGTGCCGATGCGCAGCGCCACGCGCGTTCAATCGCATTTGTTGGGAAGAAAGTGCGCTCTTGGGAAGGACAGGACCTACTTGTGCCCGTTCTTGAACTGCGCTTCCTCGGTCGAGCCCTTGAGCGCCAGCGTGCTGGACATGCCCTTCGAGAGCACCGTGCTCACCTCGTCGAAGTAGCCCGTGCCGACCTCGCGCTGGTGCTTCGTGGCCGTGTAGCCTTGGTCCTCAAGCGCGAACTCGCGCTCCTGCAAGCGCACGTAAGCCGGCATGCCTTCCTTGCCGAAGGCGTGTGCCAGCTCGAACATGCCAGCGTTGAGGCTGTGGAAGCCCGCGAGCGTGATGAACTGGAACTTGTAGCCAAGTTCAGCGAGGTCGTCGTTGAAGCGTGCGATCTGCTGGTCGCTCAACTTCTTCTTCCAGTTGAACGAGGGCGAGCAGTTGTACATCAGGGGCTTCCCGGGGAACTTGCTGTGGATGCCCTGAGCGAAGATGCGGGCGTCATCGATGTCTGGCGTCTTCGTCTCCATCCAGATCAGGTCAGCGTACGGGGCGTACGCTTGGCCGCGCGTGATGCACGGATCGATGCCGTCCTTCACGCGGTAGAAACCCTCGCTCGTGCGCTCGCCCGTGAGGTACTGTGTGTCGCGGGGATCGATATCTGCCGTGATGAGGCTCGCGGACTCTGCGTCCGTTCGCGCGACGATGAGCGTTGGCACGTTGCAGACGTCGGCCGCCAGGCGCGCGGCGCTGAGCGTCCGCACGTGATTGCTAGTGGGGATCAGGACCTTGCCGCCGAGGTGGCCGCATTTCTTCTCGGACGACAACTGGTCCTCCCAGTGCACGCCGGCGGCGCCCGCGCGGATCATGCTCTTCATCAACTCGAACGCGTTGAGCGGGCCACCAAATCCAGCTTCTGCGTCGGCCATGATGGGCGCGAGCCACCACTGGGAGTGCTTGGACTCGGCCCACTCGATCTCGTCGGCCCGCAGCAGCGCGTTGTTGATGCGTTCGACGACGTCGGGCACCGAATTGACCGGGTAGAGTGACTGGTCGGGGTACGTCTGGCTCGCCAGGTTGTTGTCGGCCGCCGTCTGCCAGCCTGAGAGGTAGATTGCCTTGAGGCCGGCCTTCACTGACTGCACTGCCTGCATGCCGGTGACGCACCCCAGCGCGCCGACCCACGGCTCGTGCTGGAGCAGGTGCCACAAGCGCTCTGCGCCATAGCGCGCGATGGTGTACTCGATCGGGATGCTGCCGCGAAGCCGCACGACGTCGTGGGCCGCGTAGTCGCGCTTGACGCCCCTCCAGCGCGGGTTCGTGCTCCAGTCTCGCGTCAGCTCACGCGCGGCGATGTCGATGGCCGTCTTCGGGTCGAGGCCCAAGGGCTGCAGGTGCTGTTTCATGAAGTCATTCCAGCCGTTCGTATGCGGGGAGAGTGAGGAATTCGGGGAAACCGTGGGAAAGCGCGACTTGTGCGAAGAGGTCGCGCGCCGATCGTGACGCGGGGTGAGCGGAGATGACCTGGCGCACGTGCTCCTCAGAGAACTTGCCGTGCTTCACCCACTGCCATACTTGTGAGCGCGCGATCTCAGCGGTGGCTGCGTCCTCCATGAGGTTGTGGATCGCGACGGCGCCGCTGCCTTGCAGCCACGAGTCGAGGTACTGGAGCGAGACGTCCACGTTGTTCGTGAGGCCCGCCTCCGTCACTTCGCCGTTTGGGACGCGGAAGTCAAGCAATTGCGGGGCGGTGACGTGGACGTCCGCGCGCGTCTTGCCCACTTGGTTGGCTCGCGAGCCTAGCACGTGGTCGAACACTTCCGTCGCAAGCGGCACAAGGTCTGGGTGAGCGACCCAAGTGCCATCGAATCCGTCGTTGGACTCGCGCACTTTGTCCTCGCGGACCTTGTTCATCGCGTTCTCGTTCACCTTCGCGTCCTTGCGCGAGGGCACGAACGCGGCCATGCCGCCCATCGCGTGCGCGCCGCGCTTGTGACACGTCTGCACGAGCAATTCGGTGTACGCACGCATGAAGGGCACGGTCATGGTGAGCTGCTGACGGTCTGGCAGCACGAGTCCCGTGTTGCGGAACTTCTTGATGATGCTGAAGATGTAGTCCCAACGGCCCGCGTTCAAGGCGACGATGTGGTCGCGAAGCTCGAAGAGGATCTCGTCCATCTCGAAGGCCGCGAGGACGGTCTCGATGAGGACGGTGACCTTGATCGTGCCCACTGGAACGCCCAGCTCTTGCTGTGCGTGGACGAACACGTCGTTCCACAGGCGCGCTTCGAGGTGGCTTTCCAGCTTGGGGAGGTAGAAGTACGGCCCCGTGCCGCGCGCCTTGAGCCGTGCGTGGTTGTGGAAGAAGTAGAGCCCGAAGTCGAAGAGCGACGCGCTCACACGCTCGTCATCCACGAGAAGGTGCTTCTCCTGCAAGTGCCACCCTCGCGGGCGGACGAGCAGCACGGCGGTGTTGTCGTGGAGCTCGTACGTCTTGCTATCGGTCTTCAGTTCGATGGTGCGCTCGATGGCGTCGATGAGGTTGGCTTGGCCCTCGATGGTGCCGCGCCAGGTGGGCGAGTGCGAGTCCTCGAAGTCAGCCATGAAACAGCGCGCGCCGCTGTTCAGGGCGTTGATGACCATCTTGCGGTCCACTGGCCCCGTGATCTCGACGCGGCGGTCCTGGAGATCGTGCGGCACTGAGCCCACGCGCCACGCGCCCGTGCGGATGGTGTGTGTGCCCGGCAAGAAGTTGGGCTTGGCGCCCGCGTCGAGGCTGATCTGGCGCTCGGAACGCGCTTGGAGCAGCTCGAGCCTGCGCGAGTTGAACCGGCGGTGGAGCCGTGCGACGAAGTCAAGAGCCTCCGGCGTCAGTATATCGCCAACGCGTGGCCCGGCGTCCGGGCCCCTCACTTGGACCGTGTGCGTCGCTTTCCTTACGAAGTTGCTCAATGACCCCAACCACCTTGTGATGTCTCACGTCACATTCATCGAATGGTGCCTACTCGACAATGAACATCTCGCCCTGGCAGTCCTCGCAATTGCGAAAGTGGAGCCTCAGGACTGGGTCAACGCCGTCCTGCGTAGGGCGGTACTGGAGGCCGAACCGGCACGTCGTTTCACTCATGACGGGGCGTTGTACTCGGGAGCAAAAGAAGGTTCTTGCTCGGCGGGCGAGAAATGTGATGTAAGAACGCACTGGGGTCCTTTGGGTGCGGTCGCACTCATGCAGCGCTCGCGCTGGGCCAACGGAAATGATGAAAAGGGATCCAGAAGCGCCCGCTGGCGCCATCATGCTTAGAAGCGGCGTCCGCCGCCGCCGCCGCCACGCGAGTCGCGGGGGGGGCTGTGCTTGGCGAAGCAGTCGCGGCAGTACACGGGGCGGCCTTCGGTGGGCTTGAAGGGCACCTGGGTGGCCTGGCCACAGTCGCTGCAGGTCGTGTCGAACATTTCACGGGGGCCGCTCGGGGGGCCGCGTCCATAGGACATGTCTTGTTTCTCCTTTCTTGCTCGCCATGCTCGTTGGCCGAAGCCACCGCCCATGTTGAGCAACCTCCGTGACTGGCTCCTCCTTTTTATAGTCGCGCTTCGGGCGTGCGGCGGGCGCCGCTGGGTCAACCGCGTTCTCCTCACGGGAAACGGAGGCTCTCGCGCGCCATTTCGCACACGCAGAACTCGTGCCCGTCGGGGTCGCGCATCACGATCCAGTTGGGGTCATCCGTGCCGTAGGACCAGTTCCGCACGCGCGAGGCGCCCAGCTTCTCCAACCGCGCCCGCTCTCGATTCTTGTCGTCCGTGAAGAGCTCGATGTGAAGCGGGCTGATGGTGCGCTTCTCGCCCTCTGCGGGCTGGATGCCAAGCGGGAACGCTGCGGGGCGCTTGGGGTCGCTTAGCACCCAGAACTCGGGGCTCTTGTGCGTGACCTCGTACCCAAGCGCGCCGCACCAGAAGGCAGCGGAGCGCTCGATATCGACGGCGTCGATGACGATGCGGGCCAAGTAGAGTTGGGGGCTGTCCACACGATCGAGACGCGTGGCTGCCGCTTCAAGGTCGCGGCGTGCCCGCCCACGGACGGCCAAGTATGTCAAGCCCCCCGGCTCCACAACGTCTATGGGAGTGGACGTAAATGTAGTATGCCACAGATGTCATCCATTGCACCGCCCCCGCCGATCGATGGTCCCGCACCGCGCCTCGACACGATCGATCGCGTCGAATCGATCTTGCGTGCGGCCCACGCCGTAGATGAAGGTCCATTGAGCCTCGCGGAGATCAAGCGGCGGATGGGTGTGAAGAGCATTCGGCACAACACGATCAAGACCGCCGTCGCCCACCTCTCGAGGTTCGGGGTCGTCACCGTTGACGCAAAGAACGGTGTCATGTGGACTCTCCACGATGACCCAGCGTTCTGGCGCAAGCGGGTGACGAAGCTCGCATGACGGACACCTTCGACGTCACGGTGGATCCTCGGGAGTTCTCCCGCGCTCCACCCGCGCACCAACGAAAGCTCCGCACGCTCGCGCGGCAGCTCCAGACCCGCCCATTCCTCGGAGAGAAGATCCGCGCAGAACTGATCCCGCCAAGGTTCCGCACGCTCCCGAATCTTCATCGCCTCGCCCTATCCGACGGGTGGAGGGCACTGTACACGGTCGCCACGCACCCGACCGAAGGGCGGGAGGTCCGCATAGTGTTCATTGGGGACCACAAGCGGTACGACCGCCTGTTTGGATATCAGTCATCGTGACCCGGGATGGCGCGGCCGCAGCCGCCCCTCACGGCCCCGCTTCGAACTGGACGCCCTGCGCGAGGGGCAGCTTCGTCGTGTAGTTCACGGTGTTGGTGCTGCGGCGCATGTACTGCCGCCACGAGTCGCTGCCGGACTCGCGGCCGCCGCCCGTCTCCTTCTCTCCGCCGAAGGCGCCGCCGATCTCGGCGCCGCTCGTGCCGATGTTCACGTTCGCGATGCCGCAGTCGGAGCCTGCGGGGCCCAGGAACGTCTCCGCCTCGATGATATCGCGCGTGAAGATGCTGCTCGATAGGCCTTGGGGCACGTCGTTGTGGATCTTGATGGCGTTCTCGACGCCGCCGCTGTAGCGCATCACGTAGAGGATCGGCGCGAACGTCTCCTGCTTGACGATCTCCGTCTGCTTGGGCATCTCGAAGATGGTGGGCTCCACGAAGTTGCGTCCCAGCTCCTCGCGGCGCTTGCCGCCCACGAGGAGCTTGCCGCCTTCCTTGTGCGCGACCTCGATGGCCTCCATCATGTCGGTGACGGCGCGCTCCGTCACGAGGGGCCCAACGAGCGTGGTCGCGTCGAGAGGGTCGCCGATCTTGAGCGACCTGTACGCGGCGACGAGCTTCTGCGTGAGCTTGTCCGCGACGCTCTCGTGCACGATGATGCGGCGCGTCGTCGTGCAGCGCTGGCCAGCCGTGCCGGCCGCGCCGAAGACGATCGCGCGCGCGGCGAGGTCCACGTCAGCGTTCTGCGTGACGATGATGCCGTTGTTGCCGCCAAGCTCCAGGATGGTGCGGCCGTAACGCCCGGCGACGGTGCCGCTGAGGCGTTGGCCCACCGCGCACGAGCCCGTGAACGAGACGAGTGGGATGCGGGGGTCCGTCGCGATCCTTTCGCCGATGCTGCGGCCGGGCCCGATGACGAGCGTCATTACGCCCTCGTGGCCGTGGCGCGCGAGCACGGCGTTGGCGATCTTGCTGACCGCGATGCTCGTGAGCGGGGTGTCGCTGCTGGGCTTCCAGATCATGCTGTCGCCGCAGACCGCGGCGATGAGCGCGTTCCACGACCACACTGCGACTGGGAAGTTGAACGCGGTCACTATGCCAACGACGCCTAAGGGGTGCCACTGCTCCATCATGCGGTGGCCGGGCCGCTCGCTCGTCATCGTGTTGCCGTAGAGTTGGCGCGAGAGGCCGACGGCGTAGTCCGCCACGTCGATCATCTCCTGCACTTCCCCGAGCCCCTCGGTCCGGATCTTGCCCATCTCGATGGTGACGAGCGCGCCGAGGTCATCCTTGTGCTTTCGCAGCTCCTCGCCGATCTCGCGCACGACTTGCCCTCGGACTGGTGCGGGGACGCTGCGCCACGCGAGGAACGCATCGTGCGTGGCCTTCATGACGCGCTCGTAGTCAGCGTCCGTGGCTTGCTTGACCTTCGCGAGGAGCTTCCCCGTGGCTGGGTCGAGCACGTCGAGCAGTTCGCCCGAGCCGAACCACGTCTTTCCATCCGTCGCTCCGGGGTTCTCGTCCGCGATGCCCAGCCGGCGGAGGATGGCTTGTGTGTCGTGCTGCATGGCGGCGCATCCAGCGTTTCTTGCTTAAAGCTGGCCCTGGATGACTCGGCTGAGCTCATGCGCCGCGGCTTGCTTGCGCGAGAAAATACCGGCAGTATTATCGCCCCCAAATCGTCGTGCCAAGCGAGGCTTATGAAACTCCTTACCGTCGTCCTGATGTCAGCCGCGCTCGTCCTGCTTCCTGGAGTGCCCGTCGCGAGCGCTTCGCACATGGGTCCCTGCACGCACGAGTACGTCGAGATCGGGATCTACGTCGTCGAGCACTACAAGACGAACGGCGTGAGGCAAGGCGCCGCGTACGCGGCCAACTGCGCGGAGGGCACGGTGGCGTGGCTCTGCGAGACGAACTGTAATCTCGCGTGAGAAGCGCTATCCCGCGATAGCGCAGCAGGCATCGACAAGCCCGTGGCTGACGTGCTATCAAGTCGCCAGCCTCAAACGCTCTGTTGAGTTGACCAAGTTTGATGACGTCTGAGGTTGACCCACTCGCTG
>JBAZZN010000009.1:0-20849 GCA_041658815.1 Thermoplasmatota archaeon | reverse complement strand
GCGCGCTTTGCGGAGTGTTGCGACGTTGTAGATGCCAGCGACCCCGTCCGAGATCGCCATGAGTGCGGTCGCGACGGGCTCCCCGTCCTCCTCCGTAAAGTAGAGCCGCGCGCCCGCGCTTCGCCACGCTTCCGTCATGTCCAAGAGCGCGGGGTAGAAGCGCCGCGGCATGCGAAAGACCTCCATCACGATGCCAATGAACTTGGCCGTCTCGTCCAAGCGCGCGAGGCGCACGTTGACATCAGGCGTCTGGCCAGGGAGCGGCCCAGGAGAGCGCGCGAGCACGTCCAGCGTGGACGAGGGCGCGCAGCCACGCATCACGAGCTCGCCGTGCCAATCGCGAGCGGGCCGGAACGATGACAGCACGACGTTCCACGAGCACTCACGCTCGCCAAAGAACGTGGTGGCCTCGCTGAGGAGCTTCGCGACCTCAAGTGGCGTCGCCGTATCGACGACGGCCCGATTCATCGTGGGCGCGTCCAGTCCAGCAACGCCAGTAAGGAACCACCCCTCGCCGCCCTTCTGGAAGTGACGGTGCGTCGTCGCGGTCAGCTTGTAGTACGCGCGCTCCAGCCGCTCGTTGAGCACGTTGTCACTCTCGCCGGCTTGGAGCACACCCCAGATATGACGGGCGTCCTCCTTTAGCATATTCCTGGGTGCCCACGCGCGGGGCCTTGGTCCGGACGGGGTTGGGGCCAGCAGGATCGCTCCAGCAGTCTGGCTTCTTGGAGTCTTCGTGTCTTGGCGAGAGTAACGCGCGCACGCCCGTCTCACCAAGAACCCAAGAAGCCAAGACCCCAAGAGCGCGGAGTACTCACTAACTTGCCAGACGATCAACCGACCAAGTGCCCCAGCACCTCGCGCAGGTCCTTCCCCTCGACCACGTGCCTCGCATGATGCCGCACGGCGAAGTCGCTGGGGTTCACGGCGATGCCGTAGGCGCACTCTCGGAACATGCCGACGTCATACATGCTGTTCCCCACCGCGGCCGCGCGTTCCCGCGGGACGCGAAGGCGCGCGAGGAGGTCGCGCGTCACGCGCGACTTGTCGCGGATCTCGACGAACACGAGCCCCTCGTGGGAAACGTGCCCCGTTCCCAGCAAGCGCAGTCCGTTGGCCACGTACATGTCGAGGCCCAGCTCTTCGCACACGCGCCGCGCGAGGATGTCGATGCCGCCCGAGAGCACACAAGTGGCTATGCCGCGCTCGCGCAAGCCCTGCGCCAGCTCGTGCGCGCCTGGCATGAGCTTGGCCCTCGCGAGGACCTCCTCGATCTCGCGGACGTGCTTGCGCTCGCCATCCCCCACATGCCACAGCGCGATGTCACTACGCATGAAGCCGGCGTCGTCCAGCTCGCCGCGCTGATAGCGTTCCCAGTTCGCCTGGTTCGTGGTGCCGAAGGCTTCGTGCACCATCTCCCAACTGGAGCCCTCCACGAGCGTGCCGTCCATGTCGAGGAGCACGAGCTCGAGGCCGGGCTTGGCGCGGTCCACGTCCGCCTTGGGGTCCGCGTGGTGTGTGGAGAGGACTTGCAGCCAACCGTCAGCGAGGCTCGTGACGTCCCCGCGGGCTGAACGGTGGGTGGGAGTGGGCATCGGGTCGAGTCGGCATCGTTCCCGCTTGGTCATCAGGCTTGCCAATGGGGGGTCTGGGGGGCGAACCCCCCAGGAGTCGGGCCCGGCGTGATAGCTGTACAGTGTGCGTCGGCACCGTGAGCGCGCGCTCACGCGCGCGCCGGACTCTGGGGGGCGAGCCCCCCAGACCCCCCATTTGGTAGAAGAAACAGTTAAGCGCGCCCCGAAGGAGTCAGAGCAATCCCCCATGCCGCGCTCGACCAACAAGGTGGCTTCCATTCGCCGCTCGATCCAGGTGGCCGCAACGCCGCAGGATGTTTACGAAGCGTTCCGCACGGAGGAAGCGCTGAGCGCTTGGTACATGGACGGTACCACGGTCCACTTCGTGGCGCCTGATGGCTTCCTCTCGTTCGATGGACCAGAGGGCGCGGTCCGCGCGACGCTCGCGGAGCTCGTGGAGAACCAGCGCGTCGTCCTCGACTACCACGCGCCTTGGTGGGGCACCGTGACGTGGGAGTTCAGCGAGACACCCAAGGGCACGCGGGTGAGTCTCGTGCACGAGGGCTTCGAGGGGCACGAGGATTGGCTCGACCGCTTCACGTGGGGCTGGGAATCGTTCCTGAAAGCGCTGAAGGCGTTCGTCGAGGGGCGACCTATCAGGTGATGGTCGGTCAACGTTCGACCGATGGTGACGGCACATTGGCGCTCCCCCCTTACCAAGTCCTCCGTACTGCCTGCGGCGCTGCTCCCGCGGACCCGTGGTGCTCGCGGCGCCCGAGGACGAACGAAGGAGACGTCCGCGGGCGCCACGGGCGACGCGGGAGCGCGGGAGCTCCCCGCGAAGCGGCCCGAGGACGGCCATTCAAGTGACTTGTCGAGCCCGCGCTCATTGACCGCGACGTGGGTTCTCAACCGAAAGCCCAATGCAGCCAAGATCCCCGTACTGCCTGCGGCGCTGCTCCCGCGGACCCGTGGTGCTCGCGGCGCCCGAGAACGCATGGTGGGGTCGTCCGCGGGCGCCACGGGCGACGCGGGAGCGCGGGAGCCGCCCCGCGCAGCGGCCCGATCGCCACGAGGAACCAACGTGGACGGAGGATCACGACCACTCGGAGGGCACGGCGACTGCGATGTGGGCCAAGCCCGCTCAGTCACAAGGACTCAAGTGGGAAGACCGCGCATCGCCGCTTGGCGCCATGATGCATGGCTTCGAAGTGAGCATCCCCAAAAAACGCGATGACCGAATTGGACTTTGCTGAGCGCCATCCAATCTTCTTCACACGACGCACACTTCGCTGGCGCTGATGAACGCGATGCGCTCGACGATGCGCGCGTTCGCGCGCTGCTCGTGGATGGCGGCCTTGTCGCCGCCAAGGAGCGCGTGAACGATGTTCGCTATGTCCATCACTGGGACCGACTTGTGGATGTAGGCGTCCACGTTCATCTCGACGACACGCGTCATCGGGGCGGGGACGTCGTTGTAGCCCGTCATGAGCACGCGCAAGCCATGCGGGTTCGTTTCATGCGCGGTCTGCAGGACGGCGACGCCGTCCTTCTCCTTCATCCTGCAATCGCTGATGACGAGGTCGAACTTCTCGCTGCGCAAGCGTTCGATGGCTTGGGAACCGTCCACTTCGGTGACGAGCTCGATGTCCTTGGACGCGCGCCCCAGCGCTTGCTGGATCAGGAAGAGGATGGCGGGGACGTCATCCACGACGAGGACCCTCTTGGTGATGGTCTCACTCTCCTTCGCATTCGACGTGCTTGCCCAAGTCGAGCGTGAGCAAGGGCGGCTGGTGGCCCCGCGACCCGCCTCGCGTGAGGACGTTGGCCACGTGGTCAGCGTCCCATGACGTGCAGCTGCCCCAGACGAACGCGGCGGCCCCGGCGGCGAAGGCGGCGGCTTCGCTCGTGCCCGAAGCAGCGCGATAGCCGCCTGGCACCGTGGAAGTGATGCGCTCGCCTGGCGCAAGGAGGTCGAGCCCCTTGCCCGTGGACGTGAAGGTGGTCGCTTGGCCATCGGGCCCGGCGGCTCCGACCGCGAGCACGCGGGGGAACGACGCGGGCGCGCTGACGCAGTCCTTGCAGGGGCCGGTGTTGCCGGCGGCCGCCACGACGAGCGCGCCGTGCTCTTGGGCGCTCCGGACTGCCTCGCGGAAGTCCTTGGTGGGTGCGTCCTCGCTGAGGGCGAGGAGGATCACGTTGCTCCCGATGTGGGAGCACCACCTGATGCCGGCGCTCACGTCCGCCGTGCGGCCCAAGCCATCCGGCCCGATGGCTTTGGCCACTGCGACGAGTGGCGAGCCCACGCCGGGCCATGGCGAGTCGCGCGATGCCGCGATGATGCCCGCGAGGAGCGTGCCGTGGCCCACTTCGTCGCGCACGTCCGTCGAGCCGTCGATCGCGTTCCAGCCGTGCTCACCACGCGGCCCTGTCCAGAGGTTCGCTCGGAGGGCGGGGTGCGTCACGTCGATGCCGGTGTCCACGATGCACACGAGACGGTCGTGCGTTGGCGTTCCTTTGGCCCACGCGGCTGGAGCGCCGATCGCGGCGAGTCCCCAGGGCGCAGGGAGTCCCTGGAATGACATGCTGTCCCACGCCGCCGTGTCCCACGCGGCAGTATCCCAGGCAGCCGTATCCCACGAGGCCGTGTCCCAACCGGCGGTGTCCCACGCGGCGGTGTCCCAGCTCGCCGTCTCCCAACCTGCCGTGTCCCAGCTCGCCGTGTCCCACTGTGCCGACGCGACCTGAGCACTCTGACCGCCAGCCGTGGCGATGGGGGCAACGAGGAGGGCACACAACAGGACCGAGGAGCGGGGGAAGGCGACGACCATGCGTTGACCGGGCAGTCGGTCTCCCAGTTCTGGCACTTGACCATGTGTCAGCCCAACTTCGGGTACCAAGAGGCTAAATGGTAGTTCCCGGCAAGACCTGACCCATATGTCGGGGGCGCCCGGGCTGACGGCTCTTCCCGCCAAGCCACGCGTCTTCCTCGTCTTGTGCATCGTGGCTGGCGTGGTCACCATCAGTGTTGGAAGCGGCCTCGCCGCGAGCGGCCCCCAAATGACGATGGCCCAAGCGGCCGGCCTCGTCGCGCTCGTCGCTGGCATCGTCATCATCCAAGCGCGCGCCCCCTCCCTCGCTTGGCGGGGCCGACGCATCGCCGTGCAGCCGGACGAAGCGCTCCTCTTCCTTGGCGCGTGCTTCGTGCCGCCAGGCTTCGTCCTGATCGGCGGAACAGTCGCCGCCATCGTCTCCCAGCTCGCACAGCGCAAGCCCCGACTCAAGGCCGGCTTCAACGTGGCCACGCAAGCCATCTCGACGGCGCTGGCGCTCGCCGCCTTCGTCGCGCTATCGAACTTCGGCGTCCCCCGCCAGCAGGCCGCCTTGGTCATCCCATTCATCGTGAGCCTCACGAACCAATCCCTCGTGGCTGGCTTCCTTACGCTCCTTGCCGGCGAGCCGCTGCGCTCGGCCGCACGGCCCGAGCTCGGCACGAGCATCCTCCTCACGACCATCGCGGGCACCACGCTGGGGGTCCTCGCCCTCGCGCTTTACGGGTGGCAGCCCATCGCCACGCTCGCGCTGATCCCGGCGGGCTACGTGCTCATGCGCGCCATCGCGACGGAGTACCGTCACCAGCACGAGCTGAACGCGCGCCGAGCGCTGGCCGACGCGAGCGCGCGCCTCGTCGCCGCGCCAACAGAGCTCGCGATCGTCGAGGCCTTCCGGCCAGTCTGCTTTGATGCTTTCGACGCGACCGAATGCCGCATCGTGGTCAACGGGGGCACGGACCGCTCGTGGACCGCGCCAAGCGTGGGCGGCGCCGTGCGCACGCTCACGAGCGAACTCGTGGCGTCCGGTGGCGAGGTCCTCGGCCACGTCGAAGTCGTCGTGGGCTGGAAGGACGAGTCCAAACTGAGTGACGACCGCGCGCTCCTCCATCTCATCGCGAGCTACATCGCGCTCGCGCTCGCATCCCAACGCGCGGTCGAAGCCCGCCGGCGCGCGGACCGCCTGGAGTCCGTGAACGCGCTAGTCATGGGCATCGCTCACGAGATCAACAACCCCGTCATGTACGCCGCAGGAAGCCTTGAATTGCTGGAACTGGACATTGCCGACGCGAAGGAACGCGGGACCCAGCTCGACTTGGGTCACACCACTGAGGCCGTCCGCAGTGCGCACGCAGGCCTCACGCGCATCGGCCACATCGCGCGGGCACTCGCGCAGGTCTCCAGCTCACACGCCGCGAAGCGCGCGCCCTTCGACGCCCGCGAGCTCCTCGACCCCCTCGCGACGCTAGGCGTGCGCGTGGATGCCGGGACGCGCGCGCTCACCGTTGACGGGAACGTGAGGGAGCTCACGCAAGCGCTGCGCGCGCTCATCACCAACGGGATCGAGGCCGCCGGTGCGGGAGGCGTGACGGTGACCGCGCGGGATGAGGGCGCCTTCGTTTGCATCCGCGTGACGGACACGGGGCCAGGCATCACTGCGGCCGCGCGCGACCACCTCTTCATGCCTTTCTTCACGACGAAGAGCGAAGGCGTGGGGCTCGGCCTCACCATCGCGATGCGCATCGCGCGCGACCACGGCGGCGACATCCTCGTGGGCGACGGCTCACCCGGGGCAACGTTCGAGCTTCGGTTGCCCAAAACAGCCAAGTAGCGGCCCAGCCTCCCGCATTCGACAGGCGGGGACCCAAGCCATGGACCTCAAGCAATTGGAAACGACCGCGAGGACGATCGTCGCGCCCGGCAAGGGCATCCTTGCGGCCGACGAGAGCACGGGAACGATGGGCAAGCGCCTCAAGAGCGTGGGCGCCGAGAACACGGAGCAGAACCGCATCGCGTTCCGCGGCGCGCTCTTCACTGCGCCGGGTTGGGAGCAGCACATCAGCGGCGTCATCTTGTACGACGAGACCATCAAGCAGAGCGTTGACGGCACGCTCGTGCCCAAGCTCCTCGCGTCCAAGGGCGTCGTGCCAGGAATCAAGGTGGACACGGGCAGCAAGCCCCTCGCGCTTGCACCAAACGAAGAAGTCACGGAGGGCCTCGATGGCCTCCGCGAGCGCCTGATCGCGTACCACGCGCTGGGCGCGCGCTTCGCCAAGTGGAGGGCCGTCATCAACATCGGGGCGGACTTCCCGACACAAAGAGGCATCCACGCGAACGCGCACGCGCTCGCGCGCTACGCAGCGCTTTGCCAAGAGAACGGCATCGTGCCCATCGTGGAGCCTGAGGTCATCGGCGACGGCGCGCACACCATCGAGCGCTGCTTCGAGGTCACGGACGCCGTGCAGGACGCGGTGTTCGAGCAGCTCAAGGCGCACCACGTGCACCTCCCCGGCATCCTGCTCAAGCCCAACATGGTCGTTCCGGGCTATCGTTCTGGGCAGCGCTCGAACGCGCAGCAAGTCGCGCAGTTGACGCTCGACGTGCTCCGCAAGAACGTGCCCGCAAGCGTGCCTGGCGTCGTGTTCCTAAGCGGCGGCTTGAGCGACGAGGACGCCACCGAGTTCCTCGACGCCATGAACAAGGCACAAGGCCCCAAGCCGTGGGCGCTCTCCTTCAGCTACGGCCGCGCGCTCCAGCACGCGCCCCTCACGACGTGGGCCGGAAAAGCCGAGAACAAGGCCAAAGCGCAGGCCGCGTTCATGAAGCGCGCGAGGCTCAATGGGCTCGCGGCGATGGGACGCTACGATAGGGAAATGGAGAAATAGAGCCGGCTGACCACCTCGCTGGCCAAGACTCGCTCCGCTCGAAGTCGGGGAGGACATAGAGTTGTGCCTTACCGTGTTTCTTGTACGCGAAGCCGCGAAGAGCGCGAAGAAACCGAATCCTGCCTTCGCGTTCTTCGCGCCTTCGCGTACCAGAAGAAAGGCCCCTCACCATCCTAAGCGACTGCGAATTGAGCCGTCATGGTCGAGGCTGTCGCGCACTTCGAGCGCCGTCATCATGTCCTTGCGTCCTCGCTGTCCTCTACGGTTTCCGGGCGAAGCCCGGGGTGACCTCCGGACCAGGCGATCTCGCGCGTTTTGGCGCACGCATCTCAGCGCCAGCCACCCACGAAAGCACCCCAACCTATCGCGCCAGCGCCTGATATCGTGCCTTCGCCGAGGCGACATCCAGCTTCGCGGCCTTCGCGAGCTTCTCCAGCGCGGGGCCTTCGAGGTCGCTCGCGTGGATGCGGGCTTGCAGCGCGAGCGCGGCCTTCCACGCGCCGCCCTCGACGTCCACGCGCCGGACGCGGACCTTGCCCGTCGCGGGGTCGCGGAGGTCCTCGAACTTGATGGGGACGAGCTGGCCGTTCTGCAACGATATCAGCGCGTTGCCTTGGCCCTTCGCGAGGAACTCGACGGCGCCGTAGCCAAGCGTGCGCGTGTACTGCACGTCGAATGCGACGGGGTCAGCGCAGCGCAGCTCGTAGCCGATGATCTTCGTGATGAAGCCAGTTTCAAGCCCCCGGGGCTTGAAACGAAGGAGCAGCACGTCGCGCACGACGCGGCCGAGATCGATCTCGCTGAGGCGCGCGTTGTTGTGCTCATCGTGCTCGAGCGTGACGAACCTCGCGAGTTCAGTCGGGTCCATGCGGTCCAGGAGCCCCTCGGCGAGGACGACGAGTCCCCAAGGCTCGCCCTGAGCCTCGCGCTTGACGATGCCGCCCTCCACGATGTCCGCGATCGTGTCGAGCCTGATCGTGCCCGCGGGGAATTCTTCTGGGATGATGACGAGTTGCGAGCCCGAGCCGACGGCCATGCTAAGCGCCAGGTGGCCAGCGCTTCGGCCCATGGCGGTCACGAGGTACCATCGGCTCGTGGTCTGCGCGTCCACGAGGAGGTTCTTGCACAGTTGCGTGCCGAGCGCTTTGGCCGTCTCGAAGCCGAAGGTGGGCGCTTCGCCCGGGAGCGGGAGGTCGTTGTCGATCGTCTTGGGCACGTGCACGATGCGCATGCTTCCTGCCGCCGCGGCGGCCTTCACGGCGCTCGACGCAGTATCGTCGCCGCCAAGCGTGACGAGGTCCGTGACGCCGAGCTTCTGGAGCGCCGCGACTGCAGTCTGCATGTCCTCCGGCTTCTTCGTGGGGTTCGCGCGGCTCGTGAAGAGGATGCTGCCGCCCTTCCCTTCGATGCCCGCGACGTCCTTCTCCGTCAGCTCGCGGACGCTGGAGACGTCGCCCCTCATGAGCTGCGAGAAACCCTTCGGGATGCCGAGCACTTTCCAGCCGCGCGAGCGCGCCGCGATGGTGACTGCGTTGATGACGCCGTTGAGGCCGGGAGCTGGTCCGCCGCCCACGAGCATGCCGATGGTGCGCTGCTGCGCCATGCTGCGGCGAGCCGGTGGTGCGTACTAAAGACTTTACGCGACTTCGTCATCGCCCCGCCGAATGCCGGTTCCCCCTGCGGCGACCAAGAAGCGGTCGGGGAACGGCCTCATCCTTACCGGGTTGATGCTCGGCGTGCTCCTTGGCGCGCTGGACCAGACCATCGTGGGCACGTCACTCCCCAAGATCGTCTCCGACCTCAAGGACTTCGAGCACCTCGCGGCGCTCATCACGGCGTACCTCCTGGCGAGCGTCGTCGTCATCCCGGTGGCCGGCAAGTTCTCTGACAACTACGGCCGCCGCCCCGTGTACCTCTTCGGCATGAGCGTCTTCCTCCTTGGAAGCGTCTTGTGTGGTCTCTCGGGGCAATGGGGCGACTGGCACATCGGGTCCCTCACGGTCACCGGCATGTACCAACTGGTCCTCTTCCGCTTCATCCAGGGCTTGGGCGGCGGCGCCATCTTTCCCGTGGCCATCGCGACGATTGGTGACCTCTACGCGCCAGCCGAGCGCGGCCGCGTGCAGGGCCTCTTTGGCGCCATGTTCGGCCTCGCGTCCGTCATCGGCCCCTTCATCGGCGGCTGGATCGTGGACAACGCGACCTTCGTGAGCGGCATCGCGCCGTGGCGCTGGGTGTTCTACGTGAACTTGCCCGTCGGTGCCGCGGCCCTCTTCATGGTGTGGACGCACTTCCCCCGCAAGAGCGAGCGCCACCCGCACCCGATCGACTGGATGGGCATCGCGACCATCACCACGTTCCTCGTATCGGTGATCATTGTGGCCGAGTGGGGCGGTGACGGTGAGGCCGCCCACGCGTGGGGATCCACACTGATCGTGGGCCTCATACTCCTCGCTCTAGTGTGCCTCGCGCTCTTCGTCCTCATCGAGAGCCGCGTGAAGGACCCGCTCATTCCCCTCGCGCTCTTCAAGGAGCCCATCTTCACGGTGTCCGCTGTCGCGAGCATCTTCCTGGGCGCTGCCATGTTCGGCGTCATCTCGTTCATGCCCACGTACATGCAGGGCGTCGTCGGCATCAGCGCGACCTACTCGGGCGCTGCCATCATCCCGCTATCGTTCACGATGATCGCTGGCAGCATATCGAGCGGCCGCATGATGAAGCGCTTCGGCTACAAGCCGTTCATGGTCATCGGCCCACTCATCGCCGCGAGCGGCTACGGCCTTCTCTACGAACTGAGCATCGACACAGCGCCGCCCGTATGGCAAGCCATACTCGTCATGATGTATCTCGGCGTCGGCATAGGCTTCACGATGCAGACGTTCGTCGTCGCGTCGCAGAACGCCATCGAGCGCCGCTTCATGGGCGTGGGCACCAGCAGCATCACGCTCTTCCGGACACTGGGCGCCACGTTGGGCATCGCGGCCTTCGGCGCCATCCTGAACCGCCGCCTCGAAACGCAGTTGCCCGCGCACCTCTCGCAAGCGGCGCTCGAACGCCTGCTTGCGACGCCGGGTGTGGACGGGCACATCGCCCGCATCCCGCAGCTCCTCACCACGCCGCAGTTCATGGACGCGCAGTTCGAGGGCCACGACGCGCTGGTGCAAGGCATAAAGGACGGATTCGGTGCCAGCATCGGCGCCGTGTGGGTCGCAGGTGCGATCGCGGCAGCGCTTGGTTGGCTCATCGCAGTCTGGATCCGCGCGAAGCCACTCAAGACCGCCGCGGAGTACGACGCCCCAGCCCCTGCGGCGCACTGAACGCGATTGCAGAGGCTTATGTCCCGCCTCCGAGGTGCGCGGAGCATGAGCGATCCGGCGGTCGTCTTCCAAGACGTCATCAAGCGCTACGAGAGCTTCGCCGCGCTCGACGGGCTCACGTTCAGCATCAAGGAAGGCGAGCTCTACGGCCTGCTGGGCCCCAATGGTGCCGGCAAGACGACGGCTATCCGCATCCTCACGGGCTTGCACCGCGCCACGGCAGGCACCGTCAAGGTCCTCGGCCACAAGCCCACAGACCCCGCCGTGCGGCCGCTCGTCGGCTACATGCCTCAGGAGACCGCGCTCTACATCGACCTCACCGTCCGCGAGAACCTCGACCTCTACGGGCGCCTCTACGGCATGAGTGCAGACGAGCGCCGCCGCCGCATCACGGAACTCGTCTCATTCGTCGAGCTGGAGAATTGGGCCGACGCAAGCGTCACAAAGCTATCAGGAGGCATGAAGCACCGCACGTCACTTGCGGTCGCCCTCATGCCCAAACCGCGCCTCCTCGTGCTGGACGAACCCACCGTGGGCGTTGACCCAGAGCTTCGCGCCAACTTCTGGGAACGCTTCGACCACATGTGCGCCGAAGGAACGACCATCCTCCTCACGACGCACTACATGGACGAAGCCAGGCGCTGCCAGCGCGTTGGCCTGATGCGCCGCGGGAAGCTCCTGTGCGAAGGCACGCCTGGCGAGGTCATGCTCAAGGCTGGCGTTGACAACCTGGAGGACGCGTTCCTCAAACTCGCGAGCCGGACTGTGGAGGGAGTGGCTTGACCCTTCACCACGGAGACGCGGAGACCGGAGCTTGCACACGCACCAGTGACGGATCTGGAGAGAGACGGAGCATGCTTTGCACTGCGCCTCACTCCTTGGCGTGCAACGGTCGGCCGATTCTTAACGGGCTCTTCACCACGGAGACCCGGAGACCGGAGGAAGAGACCCTCCGTCTCTCTCCTTGCCGAGTCGATCGAGAGAACCTCGTCTCCGTTCTCCGTGTCTCCGTGGTGTGTGGGGGCGACCAGCCATGAAACTCGCCCGAAGCCTCGCCATCTCCCGCAAACAGTTCCTCACGCTGCGGCACGACCCCAGGAGCCTCGGCCTGATCCTCGTTGCACCCATCTTCGCGATGCTCGTGTTCGGCTTCGCCTTCGGCGCCGAAGTGTCGCACGTGCCAGTCGTCATCGTGAACCATGACACAGGCGCCGAGGCCGCAGCGTTCATCGCGAAGCTGGACAGGACCGCGCTCGACGTCCACACGACCAACTTCGATTCGGAAGCCCGCAGCCGCGTGCTCGACACAAGAGCCGTCGCCGCGATCACGTTCCCCGCGAACTTCACTGAGGGCGTCACACCGCGTGCCGGAACGCCCCCCACGCCAGGCGCCGGAGGAACGCCCGTCGGCGCGGCCCCCGGCACCGCGCCGCAACCGCCCCCCGGAACGACCATCACCGTGTTCATGGACGGCACGAACACAGCGGAAGCCCAAGTCGTGGCGCGCGCGCTCGCGATTGGCGCGAAGGCGTACGCCGAGAGCAAGGGCGGCACTTCGCCCATCGCCATCGACACGCAAGCCGCCTACGCGAAGGACGCACGGTTCATCGACTTCTTCGTGCCAGGCGTCATGGGCTTCGCCGCGCTCATGTTCACCACGCTGCTGACGCTGCTCGCGTTCGTGGGCGAACGCACGAACGGCACGCTGGACCGGCTGCGCGTCACTCCGGCCACAGAAGCCGAGATCGTGCTGGGCTACGTGATCACGTTCGGGCTCGTGGGCGCGGTCCAAGGGCTCGTGCTGCTCTCCGCAGCCATCCTCATCTTCCACGTGCTCGTCGTCGGCAGCATCCTTGTCGCTGGGCTCGTGATCGTGCTCCTTGCCATCGACGCGCAAGCCATCGGCATCCTGCTATCAGCCGCCGCGCAGCGCGAGGGCCAAGCAGTGCAGATGATCCCGCTCATCATCCTCCCCACGTTCCTCCTCTCGGGACTCTTCATCCCAGTGAGCAACCTGCCCAACTGGCTCCAACCCTTCGCTTACCTGTTGCCGCCGACGTGGGCGATCGACGCGATGCGCGACGTGATGCTGCGCGGCTGGGGACTCGAAGGCATCTGGTTGAACGTGCTCGTCCTGCTCGGGTTCGCGGTGGGATTCACGGGGCTTGCGATCGTGAGTCTCAAGAGGGCCCGGGCCTGAGCGCGGCCTATCCGCGGAGCTTCGCGCGGGCCCACTCATGGAACCGACGTGCCTGCTTCTCGATCTTGCCAGCGGACTTCTCGTCGAAGTCAACGTCCTCGTACTCGATGACGTTCTTCTCGTTGATGACGCTGAACGCCTGTTGCGCCTTCTCCTTCGCCTCCTCCAACGGGAGCTGGCGCAGCAGGTCAATGACGTCGAAGTGCGAGTCGCCCGTCGAGCGCTCGCCCAAGTAGAAAGTCGTGAGGGCGTCGGCGGCGCTGATGACTGTGTGCACCGCGTTGAGGCCGACGGCGTTCCAATCCTTGCGCGCGGCGGCGTCCCTCATCGTGCGGTCGAACTCCGCCGTCTTCTTGAGGTAGATCGCGTACCGCGCCTTAGCCAGCTTGCGCGTCTTTGTCAAAGAGGCTCACCCCGGATCACGATGCCATCGTTCACGATGCTCGCCGCGAGCGCCGTCTTCCGGAGCCGCGGGAGATCGCTCTCTGCGTGGACGATGGGGGAGAGGCGGAGACCAAACCGCGTTCCCACCCGGATGGAGAGGGCGTCGAGTCCCGCGCGCACGGCGTCCACTTCGCCAAGGCGTCGCGCAAGGATGAGGAGGTCGATGTCGCTCTCGGGAGTCTCGTTGCCACGAGCGAAGGAACCAAAGAGGATCGCGCGCGAGATGCGCTCGTCATCGACGCCTTCCCGCAACTCCTGGACCAAGGCGTCGGGGAGCTTGTGTTCCTGCTCGAAGACGGGCGCGAGGAGTCGAAAGAGCTCGTGCTGGCGATTGGCCTTCCAGACGTGGGTCCGCCCGTGGGTCTTCCTTGTGACGATGCCGATGGCCCTGAAGCGCTCAAGCTCGCTGATGACCTTCGATGGAGCGCCGCCGGACATCGAAGCCAGCTCCCGGCCCGTGAACTCCTTCTCAGGGTAGAGGCTCAGCGTCCTGAGGACCCGAACGCTCGTCTTGCCACCGATGAGGTGGTCGAGAGGCGCGTGGACTTGCATGACGAGATGATGTTCTCAATTGGTTATATGTGTTCCCGATTGTGAACATACGTTCGTGATTTGGCTTCTGACGTTTCTCGTACGCGAAGTCATATCAGCGCCTTCATCCCAGTGCGAAGGCCTCAGGTGACTCGTAGATGCCAGCACCAGACACTACAGGACGCGTCGAGCGCCCCGCTTCCCCTTCCCAGTTCGCGAACATCGTCGCGTACCACTTGCTGATATCGCTCGTGAACCTCCTCAACCTCCCGCTGCCCAAGGGCACCTTCATCCCGCGCAGGGGTTGGCAACTGCACGTCATGAACGCGGACGTGGAGCGCTTGCGCATGCTCAAGCGCGAGCTGGACACGAGCGACCCGGGCGCGGTGCGCGGGTTCCTCGTGGGGGCGAAGGCCACGCTCTTCGAGCTGGAGGTCTGCTTGCACCAGTGGCCCGACCTCCAGCGCAACCCCAAGTTCGAGGCGGACTTCGCGCGCTTGTCCAACCTCGTCGCCCAGGCCAACGCGCTCGATGACGCGGAGGAGGCGCGCGACCTTGCGTACAAGCTCAGCGTGATGCTACCCTTCTACGAGGACGAGGCCGCGATGCTGGCGCGGAACAAGACGGCGGACGAGTGGTTCGCCACGCAGCAGCGGTGACGACGGATGGCGAGGGGCCCGTCGATGCCTGGTGCGTGCGCCCGTGATCGCCCAGGGACGCGATTCCCTCCATGGTTCTGCGGGGGGATCTGCGCCGCGTTCCAGTCGACAGCGTGATTCGCGTACCGACTCGTCGTGCAGAGCCAGCGATTGGCGTGACTCCTTTGGCTCTTGGCGTGACTTGCACGCGCGTAACCCCGCGCGTCCAAGGGAAGCATCGTGCCCCGGGGCCCAGGGCAGGAGCCACGGGGGGCAAACTTCCCCTTGCAACGATAGGTTTGGAAGCTCGGCTTGTCTGATAGCGACAGATTCGTGATCCACGCCAAGAAGCGAAGACGCCAAGACGCCAATCGTCGGGCAAGCTCGCAGTCAGCTTGGATTCTTGGCTTCTTGGCGTTGGGATCCAAGTGAGACGTTGTGCCCCGGGGCCCAGGGCGGGGAAGGATTTATGAGAAGCCCGCCATCGGCGGCGTGGTGAATGTCCAGCTGGAGGAGGAGGGATCTCGGTCCCTCTCCTCCAGACCTCCCCCTTTCCATGGCCGAGCCGCGCGTCCTGACTTATGGCGACAAGGTGAGCTTCGCATTCCAGTCTCGGCAGATCTTCTCGGGCGCCTCGTGGGTCATCCGCGAGAACGAGCGCGTCGCCCTCGTGGGCCCAAACGGCGCGGGCAAGACCACACTCATCAAGCTGCTCCTGGGGAAGCTCCAGCCTGACGTGGGCGAAGTCGTGATCGACGAGAACCTCCGTTACGGCTACATGACCCAGCAGTTCGAGTTCCCGCCAGACACGACCGTGGGCGCGCTCATCACCGAGCTGCCGCCACAAGCCAAGTCCATCCAGGAGCAGATGGGCGTCATCGAGACGCGCATGGCGGAGCCTGCCTTCTACGAGGAACTAGGCTACGAAGAAGTGCTCACGCGGTATGGCGAGATGCAGCGCGAGTTCCAGCTCCTTGCCTCCAAGGGCGACGAGAACGCCGCGCTATCGTTCCTCCAAGAGCTTGGCTTGCCCGACGCGACGCTCGAAACGAAGATGAGGACGCTCTCGGGAGGGCAGAAGACGCGCGTCCTGCTGGCGAAGGCGCTGGCGAACTACCAGGACATGGATCTCCTCATCCTCGACGAGCCCACGAACCACCTCGACATCGAGACGGTCGAGTGGCTCGAAGAGTTCCTGCTGGAGCGCTATCGTGGCGCGCTCCTCCTCGTCGCGCACGACCAGTACCTCATGGACAACTTGGCGACGAAGGTCCTCGAGATCGACGACAAGAAAGTCTGGGAGTGGGAAGGCAACTTCACGCAGTACCAGGAGCAGAAGGAGGCCACGCTGCGCGCGCTCGAAGCACGCCGCAAGCGTGAGACGGACGAGTTCCAGCGCCAACTCTCCATCATCGAGGAGATCAAGCGGCGCAACCGCTTCGATCATCAAGCACAGAGCAAGCAGACGCGCTTGGAGAAGATGAAGAAGGACGCGCACGCGGCGGCCGGCCCGAATCGCTCGCGTGGCGAGGCATTCAAGCTCACGCTGAAGTCCGTGCAGAAATCGAGCAACGATGTCCTGTTCGCGGAAGATGTCAGCAAGTCGTTTGGCGACCAGCGCGTCTTGGACCACGCGTCCTTCAGCCTCGGCAAGGGCGACCGCGTCGGCCTCATTGGCCCCAACGGCACTGGCAAGACCACGCTGCTTCGCATGATCATGGGGCTGGACAAGCCCACGAGCGGCCGGATCGACGTGTCGCCCGGCGTGAAGGTCGGTTTCTTCGACCAAGAGCACTCCGGCCTGATGCCGGGGCGCTCGCTCATCGACGAAGTGCGGTCGCTCAAACGCGGCATGGGCGAGGAGGAAGCGCGTGGCCTCTTGGGCCGATTCCTCTTCAAGGGCGACGAGGCCTTCAAGACCGTCGAAAAGCTATCAGGCGGCGAGAAGGCTCGCATGGCGCTCCTCAAGTTCCTCGTGGGGGAGACGAACCTCCTCATCCTCGACGAGCCCACCAACCACCTCGACCTCGCTTCGCAGCGCGTCGTGGAGGAAGCCCTCGCGAAGTACGACGGCACGCTCCTCGTCGTCTCGCACGACCGCCACTTCCTCGACGCCGTCGTGAACAAGATCGCCGTCGTCGCGCGGCGCAAGGTCGGCATCTTCCCTGGCAACTTCAGCCAGACGCGCACGCTCACGCACCTCCAGGAGTTCATGGGAGCTGGCGAGAGCGTGCCGCACGTGATCCGAAAGTCGTTCAAGGACTACGATGCGGGCAAGCGCTACACGACGGGCGAGACCGTCATGGTGACCGGCGGGGAGACGCAGACGACCAAGCGCCTCTTCCGGCTCGCCATCGAGCGTGGCTGGATGGAGCCTAAGTGAGTGAGCCCGCGTCTGCCGCTTGCTCTTCCGCCGTGTGGGCGGGGGGCGACGTCTTGGACTTCGTGAAGTAGATGTCGAGCGCGAGGCTCACGGTGTCGGCGAGGCTCTTGCCGCGGAGGATCTTGAGCGACAGGAGCTGGCGGTGAAGATCCATGGGGATGCGGACGCGAAGCTCGTGAAGTTCATCGCCACTAGGCGAGCCCAGGGCCGACGTGGGATCGCCCATGCTCGCCTGGGACGTCGGCGGAGCCAGCGACTTGCCGTGGGGAGGAAGCCGTTCCAGCATACGGCCATGGATTCGGTTCGTACGAGTGATAGGATGATGGTTGTCAGGGTTCGACCAACAACTTCCCCTGTGCCCCGCCTTCAGCGAGACGCCGGTAGGCTTCAACCCCCTCCGAGAGGGGGTAGCGCGCGTCGATGACCGCCCTCAGCTTGCCCTCGAAGACGAGATCCATCGCGGTGTTGAACTCATGCGGGTCCCCCATCGTGCTGCCAATGACGCTGAGCTGCTTCCAGAAGACCTGGTTGAGCTCCGCCTTCGGGTCGTACCCGGTCGTGCCGCCCACCGTCACGATGCGCCCGCCCCGCGCGGCAGCGCGCAGGCTCTTGCCCCACGTCGCTTCACCCACGTTGTCCACGATGACATCGACGCCACGCTTGCCAGTGAGCGAGTGGACCTCCTTGTGCCAATCGCCCCTCGCGTCCATGATCGCGTCAGCCCCAAGCGAGCGCGCGAGGTCCCCCTTCTCCTTCGTCGTCGCCGTGACGAGGATCGGCCCTGCGCCCGCGAGCTTCGCGACCTGGATGGCGGCCGTGTTCACGCCGCCACCAGCGCCGACGATGAGCACGCTCTCCCCCGCACGGAGCCGCGCTCGCGTGATGAGCATGCGCCACGCGGTGAGGAAGACGAGCGACGCTGCCGCGGCCTGATCGAGCGGGAAGCCATCGGGCACGCGCTTGAGGTTGCGCGCTGGCACGACGAGGTACTCTGCGAAGCCGCCCCGCCTGTGCTCACCGATGAGCCGGTGGTTCAGGCACATCGATACCTCATCGCGGCGGCACGACTCGCACTGCCCACATGACGTGCTGGGATAGACGACGACGCGGTCGCCGTGCGCCCAGCCCGAGACGCCAGCGCCTGCTTTGTCCACGAGTCCAGCGACGTCGCTGCCTCCCACGTGCGGCTTCTCGAGCTCTAAGCCCTTCCACCCCTTCAGCACGAAGAGGTCGAGGCGGTTGAGTGCGGCGAACTTCACGCGCACGCGGACCTCGCCTGGCCCCGGCTCGGGCACGGGCAACTCGACGACCCTCAGGTTCTTCCAGTCGCCGTGCTCGGTGAAGCCGAGTGCCTTCATCAGCAAGCGAGCCGCCCGCTCAGGCAAAATGGTTCTCTCACCACGGATCTGGGAGGACTCTTCTAGAAAAGCTAAGAGGGGTTGCGGCTGGGGGAGCCTCATGCGTCTGCTCGTCAGCCTCCTCGTCGTCAGTGCCCTCCTCGTGGGGTGCGTGTCCCCCGCGTCCCAAGTGACTCCCGCGTCGGGCGCGCTTCAGGTCGCGACCGGGGAGGTCACGGGGAACGACGGTGTGATGCACTTGAGCCACGAGGGGATCGTGCCGATGGACCCCGCCGTGCCCCGCCTTGTGGGCGGCGAGTTCACGTTCCCCGCCTCCGCGACCGAGCCAAGCATCGGCGCGGACCTGAAGGGCGGCGTGTACATGACGGGCTTCGGGTCTGGGGGCGCCACCGCCGCAGCCGGCCGCACGACGCCCACCATCTGGGCGACGTTCGACCACGGCGCCACCATGAAGGACGTCGGGCCCAAGCTGCCAACCGGCGATGGGCGCCACGCGAACACGAACGACCCCATCCTGTTCGTGGACCCCATCACGGGCCGCATATTCATGGATGATATCCTTCCTCTTTCTTGTGGTGTCCTCTCTTGGTCAGACGACAAGGGCGCGTCGTGGACGACGAACCCGTACTCGTGTGGCAACTCGAACCTGAACGACCACCAGACCATCGGCACCGCGAAAGCACGCGCCCACCCCACGGTCGGCTACCCCGACGTGGTGTACCGATGCGTGAACAACGTCGCCGTGACCGGGTGCGCGATGAGCTTCACGGGCGGCCTGTCCTTCACGCCGCAGGTCCCGGTCTTCGTCATGGGGCGCGACGACTGCAGCGGCCTCACGGGCCACCTGAAAGCCGGAGCCGACGGCAAGGTGTACTTGCCCAAGGCGGACTGCCCCGGCGGCCCGCTCATCAAGGTGAGCGAGGACGACGGCATCACTTGGACCGACATCAAGATCAAGACCGACCGCGAGGTCACCAACCACGACCTTGGCCTCGCCATCGACTCGAACAACGCGCTCTACGCCACGTTCGAGAGCGGCGGCATGGTCTGGTTCACTGCCTCGCCCGATGGGGGCAAGACGTGGCTGCCCGAGCGCAACGTCACCGCGCCAGGGGTCACTGCCACGATGTTCAACGCGCTCGCGGTGGGCGCGCCAGGCAAGGTCGCCTTCGCGTACGTCGGCTCGACGATCCCCGGCGGATACGAGGAGAAGGGCATGGGCAACGGGGGGCTCGCGGGCGACCTCCTGGGCCAACCCAGCTTGCCCGAATGGGACAACGCCACGTGGAACGCGTACTTCGGCGTCATCACGGACGCGCTCGACCCCAATGCCCCCGTCCAGAGCGTGATGGCCAACGACGTGCGGGACCCGCTCGCGCGCGGCCTTTGCGGCGGGACGCGCTGTCACGGCATGAACGAC
The DNA here is from genome assembly GCA_041658815.1 of Thermoplasmatota archaeon. Lineage (GTDB taxonomy): Archaea > Thermoplasmatota > SW-10-69-26 > JACQPN01 > JAJPHT01 > JAJPHT01. The sequence continues at coordinate 1,268 of JBAZZN010000009.1, read as the reverse complement.
TTCATCGACATCACGGTCGATAGCGAGGGCCGCCCGTGGGCGAGCTTCGTGGACGTCTGCACGCAGAAGTGCGTGACGGACCCCACCGTGAAGTCGGACAAGGCGCTTGGCGCAATGATGACCGTGCGCGAGGGCCCCAACCTCCGCATGAACGAGACGATGCCCCTCGCGAGCATACTGCCGCAGCCCGTGAAGTGATCACTGCGCGAACATGCCCGCGTGCAACCACTGGCCGCCGTCGATGACGAGGCAATCGCCCGTGACGTACGAGGCCGCGGGGCTGCTCAAGTACAGCACGCCCAGCGCCATCTCCTCGCTCGAGCCGAATCGGCGCGCGGGGATCGTGGCGAGCAGGCGCTGCTGCGATGCCTCGTCCGCGTAGCCCAGGTTCCCGCTGGCGTTCTTCGTGATGACGGCCCCAGGCGAGAGCGCGTTCACGCGGATGCCGAAGCTGGCCCACTCGATGGCCAGCGAGCGCGTGAGACTCAGGACGCCCGCCTTCGCGGCCCCACTGTGCGACACGAAGGGCGCGGCGCCCCACGCGTACGCGGCGACCATGTTCGTGACGGCGGCGCCCTTCTTTGATAGCAGCGGGAAGGCGGCCTTGCTCACGTTGAACGTGCCGTTCAGCACGATGTTGACGACGGAGTTCCAGGCGTTACGCGACATCTGATCGAAGGGCACGAGGAAGTTGCCAGCCGCGTTGTTCACGAGAACGTCGAGGTTCCCGAACTCGCGCTCCGCGAGGTCCATCACTGCTTGCACCTGGTCTGGCTCGCGGACGTCACACGTCTGCCAGAGGACCTTGCGGCCCGTGAGCTTCTCGATCTCGGAGGCGGTCGTCCGGAGGTTCTCCTCTTTTCGGGAACAGATCAGGACGTTCGCTCCGTGCGCGGCAAAGGCGTGCGTCATCGCCTTGCCCATGCCAGTCGCGCCCCCGGTGATCAGGACGGTCTTGCCATCGAAGAGGTCAGGACGGAACGGAGAGCCGGGGAACATGGCGTTGCGAGGCTCGACAGCGGGGAAAAGGATTGCCCACGCACGCATGAGGTGAGAACGGGATGGACAGGATGAACAGGACTATGGGAGTCTGTCCACCCTGTTCGTCCTGTTCTTCCCACGTACTTGCGCGCCCCATTATGGTCGGTCCCGTGCGGCCACGAGCCTCGCAGCGGGGTCGGAAGGGTCCCTGGTCGGAGGGGTCGGAAGGGGCGGGTCCGAGGGGAGGAGGGGCCGTAGGGGCACGAGTCGCGGCCGCGGTCCTCATT
>JBAZZN010000008.1:0-21127 GCA_041658815.1 Thermoplasmatota archaeon | reverse complement strand
GCCGACCTGTTTGGCCAGCTGCGCGGTGCGCAGGCTCGTGGGGATGCCGCGGATCGAGAGGCCCTTCTGCACCAATTCGCCAAGATGCCTCACGGCGAACTCGGCCGTGCTGCCCGTGCCCAGGCCCACGACGTGCCCGTCCTTCACGTAGGAGCAGGCCGCTTCACCGGCGGCGCGCTTGGCGAGGTCACTCATCGGACGAGGCACTGGGCGTCCTCGGGAAAAGAGTTCTCTCCGGACGCGCTGAGGAGGTCAAGCCGCGTCCGTCCAAATCCTTATGCGGCTCGCCCGGCTTGGCTCGCGCCATATGCTTAGGGAATGCCACAGCCATGGCTACTTCCGCGGCGAGACCTGCGCGGATTGTGGTCAAGAGGGCCGGTTCCTCATGAACGAGCACGAGCTCAACCGCGTCGGCCGCATCATGGCCGGTGTGCTGCGCCACTTCCCCGAGAAGTTCGGCGTGGACATGGATGAGCAGGGCTGGGTCGATATCCAGCAGTTCATCGAGCAGATGCGCGGCCAGAAGGACCGCTTGCACTGGATCAAGCCGCACCACATCGTCGCCATCGTGGCGACCGACCCGAAGGGGCGATATCAGATCGAGGGCGAGAAGGTGCGTGCCACGTACGGTCACTCGCTCAAGCTCGACTTGAAGGACCTGCCCGGCGACGACATCCCAGACGACCTCTATTACCCAGTCACCGAGGAAGAACTCGAGGTCATCCTCGACCGCGGCCTCTTCCCGACGGACCGCCAGAAGGTGCATCTCTCGCGCTCTTACGAGAACGCACTGAGCGCGGGATTGCGCCGCGCCGAAGCGCCCATCATCCTGCGGATCGACTCGTTCCAAGCCAGGAACGACGGCATCTTGATCCAGCAGGCAGGCAAGACGGTGTACGTCACGGACAGCGTGCCCGCGAAGTACCTCTCGAAGATGGACTGAGGCGCGATTCAAGCGTGTTCTCGAAATCCCTAATAAGGACCCCCAGCCTCGCTAGTGCGTGAAGCCCGTCCTCGACAAGTGGTCCCAACCGCGACGCAACGTCGCCTTCGGCCCGTTAGCGTTCGGGATCTTCTTCGTCGTCTTCCTCATCTTGGGCTTCAGCATCAACGACATCTTCCTGCCGCTCCTCCTTGGTGTGCCCGCAGGCATCGCGGGCGCCTGGGCACTTGTGGGCTGGCCCATCATCGCGCGAAAGGACGGAAAGCCGCTCGTCACGCCAGAACACAAGCCGTTCCTGTTCTTCCCGCTCGCGCTGGCCTTCGCCATCATCGCGTACCCCACGCTGGGCGTGCTTCTCACGAAGGTGGCCGTCCCGCCCAAGTACCTCGTCGTCACGAGCCTCGTCCTGGCGATCGTTGGTGCCTGCGTGGCTGCGTTCTTCCTCGTGGGCTTCCCGCACCTCCTCCGCTTCGCGCGTCAGCAGTACGCCGCGCTGCCTCCCGAGCGTCGCCCGTTCCTCTTCTTCCCCCTCTTCGCGGTGATCTTCCTCGTCTCGTACGTCGGCTTGGGCGTGGGAACGACCGCGGCACTGAGCAACTTCCAGGACAAGGTCGTCCTCCTCCTCAACATCCAGGTCCTGCTCCTCCTACCGTTCACGCTGCTCGTCTCGGCTTTCCTAGCGTACTTGCTCGTGGGCTTCCCCAAGCCCCAGAAGCCGATCGGCGATTCGTTGCCCAAGGTCACTGGCAAGCACCGCCCACGCGCGTTCCTCATCACGTTCGCGCTCGCGGGCCTCCCACTCACGCTCGCCGTGGGCGTGCTCCTCAGCTACGTCGCGAAGACGGACGCCACGAGCACCGCGTTCCTACCAGACGCGCTCGTCCTCCCGCTCGCCTTCGCCCTCGGGTACTCGCTCAGCCTCGGCGCGGCTGCCATCGTGTGGGGCACGCCTGCTCGCTGGCGCCGCTACGAGGACTACACGCCTGGTCTCACGCCGCGCGCTCGCCTCGGCGCCGCGGGCGCCGCGGGCCTCGCCACCGCGCTCGCCGTCGTCATCGCGTTCGGTCTCGCCGGCATCGACATCTTCTGGGGCCTCGTGGTCGGCATGATGCTCGGCGCGTCCATCGGACTGCTCGTCAGCGGCGCGTACCGCCGCGTCACCGCGCGCCGCGGCCAAGGAACACTCATGCCGGACCTGCCCGACCGCGTCAAGAGCGCCGTCCTCCTGACCACGTGGTTCGTCCTCGCGCTCGTCGTCTTCAGCGTGCTCACGTACGCGCTCCCCGCCATCGTCGGCTGGAACGCCGGCATCGCTATCGTGCTCGGACTCGCGATCGCGCTCCTCCTCGTCGAACAATCCTGGCTCCACGACGCGATGGCCCGCAGCAAGGCCGAGCGCGACAGAAAGAAGGCATGGAACCAGCACAGGAAGGAAGCGCTGGCCAAAGCCAAAGGAGGATCCGAGGACGCTCCCCCGGATCTGCCCCGATGACGAGAGGAACGCGTTCCACGCGTATCGGCTCGCCCCCGCTCCAAATCCTCTTATACGGTCGTCGCCTTCGCGCGGCCCATCCATAGGGAAGGCACGCGTACACGGAGAGGGAGGTTTCGGCCCCCCTCCCCCGCCGCCCTTTCCCCTCCATGCCGCGGTGGCGCAGTTGGTAGCGCGTGGGACTCATAATCCCAACTCCGACGCACGCCGCCTGATGGCGGCCGACGCGGCTTCCCGCCGCGCCTCGCGCGTCGTCGCCGCTCGCTGCGCTCGCGGGGCCGCCGGTTCAAGTCGGGCTTGCTGCCGCCCACGCTCCGAATCTTCTTATACGACAGCGGCCTTCGCCGCGCACCAACCTCAGGATTTTGCCTGAAATTCTCGCCGCAGTGGCGCAGTTGGTGGCGCGTGGGACTCATAATCCCAAGGCCGCCGGTTCAAGTCCGGCCTGCGGCATCGAACGGTCGCCGTCACGACCCATCGCGCGCAAGTTTCGCGAGCGCCTGCCGCAAGCGAGCGTCGGTCACGCCTCGCGCCGCGCTCTCGTGGAAACTGCGCAACACATTCGCTGGGATCCCCCGCGTCGCGTACCGCTCTGCCTGGAACGCCATCTCGAGCTTGTCGAGCTGGTGGACGAACCGGGATTCGGCGCTCGCGTCCGCCGCGAGTTCCTCGAAGAGCGCAAGCAGATGCACCCTAAGCGCAGGCGGTGCATCCTCGACGAGGACGCCCATCGCGGCGCGCTCGCGGCCCAGTTTCTCTGCACGGTCCACATACTCGCCGGGAACAAGATCACCCGTGACGACCTCACTGAGGTCATGCACGACCGCAAGCTCCAACAAACGAGAACGATCCAGCTCCGGACGATCCTCCGCCACGCAGAGCGCGAGAAGCGCGACTCCCCACGAGTGGTCCGCCACTGACTCGGGCCGTTCCATACCAGCACGAAGCCACCCCCGACGAGCGACGTCCTTGAGCGCAAGCGCGCGGCGAACGAACTCGACCGTGCTGGTGTTCATGAGGACAAGCGACGGCTTGCGGCGGCATCAACTTGCGTGGGCCGCCAGGGCTGGCTTGGCTGCCAAGGTCCCCAAATGTGGAGGGTAAGCGTTTGTTTCCCATGTTCCCATCATTCCCATATGTTTCCCATGGCTGCCATGCTGGATTCCGCAAGATTGGCTGCCCGGGCACGTGCGGGCGTCCGCAACGGCTCCGCAAGGACTAAAGCGATTCTAGCCGTCGCTGCGGCTATGATGGACCTCGCGCCCCACGCGCGTCGGCCTTGGTGGAGGCGCGCGTTCCTTTGGGAGGTCCCGTTCCTCGCGCTCCTTGGCGGCTTCATGTTCTGGGTGCGCATGCTCCCGTACAAGGCGCTCGTGGGCTCGGGGCGCTCGTACTTCATCGGGACGGACCCGTTCTACCATTACCGCGAGACCCTGGGCATCGTGCGCGCGTTTCCCCGCGTTCCGCGGTGGGACCCGTGGACGTTCTATCCCATCGGGACTGGGACGGGCCAGTTCGGCTCGCTCTTTGATTGGGTCTGCGCCGCGTTCGTCGTCCTCACGCAGGGTAGGAACGCCAGCGAGGCGTACGTGCAGCAGGTCCTCGGCGTGTACCCAGCCGTGCTTGGCGCGATCCTCGTCGTTCCCTTCTTCTTCCTCGCGAAGAAGCTTCTGGGTACACCTGGTGCTATCGTTGCTTCCGTCACGATAGCGCTCTTGCCAGGCGAGTTCCTCATCCGTTCTGTCGCCGGTTACTCGGACCACCACGTGGCCGAGGCCGTCACGTCGCTCTTGGGCCTCTTGGGCGTGTTCGTGGCCGCGACGAAGGGGCACGCGCTTCGCGACCGCATCGCTCGCCATCGGGAGTCCAGTGCGTGGCGCTCGATCATCGCGTGGGGCGTGCTTGGCGGCGTCGCTCTCGCCATCAATTTCTACACTTGGCAGCCTGCGATCCTCTTTGCTGCGATACTCACGCTTTGGCTGACCGTCGTGATCCTGATCGAGGACGGTGCGGGTGGCGATGGGCTTGGTTATGCGGTGGGCGCGGCCATCGCGTTCGTCACGACGGGCTTGCTGATGCTGCCCGTGGTAGAGCAGTTCAACATCACCGAATTCAACACGTACTCGTTGATGCACCCCGTCGCATCGTTCGCGGCCGCCGCGTGGGTGCTATGCGTGCACTTTGCGGCGCGCTCCACGAAGCGTCACCACATCTCGCCGTGGGCCGTGCCCAGCGTCGTCGTCGGTGCCGCGCTCGTGGGCTACGCGATGATCGTTGCGTTCCTCGCCGACCTCTATGCGAGCATCCTTTGGGGCATGAGCTGGATCACCGGATTTGGCGTGCGGCGCACGACGTTCACCATCGCAGAAGCTCGTCCCGCCGAGTTCTTCTGCAGCAATGACGGGCAGCACTCGTGCCTCCAGAACGACTTCGGAGCGGCGGCGGTCTTCGCGCTCTTCATCCTCGCGGGCCTCTTCGTCTGGGTGTTGTGGAAGCGCCGGCCCGCTGACATCCTGCTCCTCATCTGGAGTATCGTCATCGTGCAGGCCACGCGCACACAGATCCGCTTCAGCTACTACCTCGCGCTCGTCATCGCGATGCTCATCGGGTGGCTCGCCGCTCGCATCAGCGAGTGGTCGGGCCTCGAGGCCGCGCTCAATGGCGAGGCCACGAAGGCAGTGCCCTCGAAGGGCCGCAAGACGCGACGCGTCGAGACCACCGCATCCAAGGTCCAAGCGTGGCAACCCTTCGCCGTCGCAGCGGCGCTCCTCCTCGTGCTCCCGGGCAACGTGTTCGCATCCGACAACTCGTACCCCGGCTGGAAGCGTGCTGATATCAGGGGGGCGGATGGCGACCTCGTCTTGTGGATGGAGGGCCTCGACTGGATGCGCTCGCACACGCCCGACGCGGGCGTGGACCTCGGCGTCGTCACGCCCCAGCCCCCGCGGGGCCAGCTCTATGATTACCCTCCACAGACGTATGGCGTCTTGACGTGGTGGGACTACGGGCATTGGATCGAGACCATCGCTCAGCGTCCGCCAGTCGCGAACCCTTTCCAGCAGGCTGCGCCATTCGCTGCGACCTACTTCACGGAGCGCGACCCGAGCGTGGCCGAGAAGCGCCTCGACGATTGGGTCCAGGGCAAGGGCCCGATCCGGTACGTGTTCATCGATGACGAGATCGCAACGGGCAAGTGGGGCGCTATCACCGTGTGGGCGCACTCGCAGAATGCGTCGCGCGACCAATGGGCTGATGGCGAGTTCATCGTGAAGACCAGCTACGACACGGGAAGCGGCCAACGGCAGGACCTCTACACGACCGGTCCCGAGTGGACCCAGAGCATGATGGGGCGCCTGTATGACAACGACGCGAACGGGCTCTCCCATTACCGTCTCGTGTGGGAAGCCACGACCTACGAGGCCATCGGCAGCGCGAGCGGCAGTGACGGCGGTCTCCGTTGTTTGCATGACGTCTTGTCTGGCCGCTGCGGAGTGAGCCTCAGTTCCACGCAGGTCTTCAGCTATCAGCCTGGCACGGCGCTCGCTATGGGCGACGGCACGCGTGTGTACGACGTGTTCTTGGCCTCACGCCTCAAGCTGTTCGAACGTGTGGAGGGCGCGCACCTCGTTGGTTCCGCGCCGCCTGGTTCCACTGTGACCGCCAACGCGCGCATCGCGGCCCAGCCCGAGACGACGCCTGCGCGCCAACCGTTCGATTTCCAAGTGAGCGGCGTCGCGGGCGCTGATGGCAAGTTCGACATCGTCTTCCCGTACTCGAACGTGGACCCCATCGCGCCCAAGGATGGCGGGACGGACCTGAGCGCCCACGTGACCGGCCCTATCGTGGTGACGTGGCCTGGTGGCGGTTCCCGCGTCGATGTGCCGGACGCGGCGGTGCTGCGCGGGGGGATCGTGCAGGTGCCGGCTGGATAGTGCCGAGTCCAGCGAGGTCGTTCGGAGAACGACCGGCCGCGCTTCAGCGCGGCGCTGGACGAGGCACGACACGCGCGCCGCAGGGTCGCAGCGCCCGAAGGCGCGGAGACGAGCGAGCCGAGGCGAGCGATTGCGGCGCGCGTCTTGCCGCCCCGAAGGTCGGTCGGCGAAGCCGAACGACCTGAGAGGAAGCGGCACTAGACGATGTGGTCCGCGACCTCGTGCACTTCGCGGTCGCAGTAACCGCACTGGAGCCTGACGGGGTCCTTGCTCACGACGAGGAATTGCGTCTTGATGGGCTCGTGGTTCGTGACGCAATTGGGGTTGGGGCACTTGACGAGTCCCGAGACCTTCTCGGGGATCTGCACGTGCTCCTTGCGCGCGACCTCGTACTCCCGGATGATGTTGATGGTGGCGTTGGGCGCGATGAGCGCGATCTTGTTGACTTCGCCCGCGTCGAGTTCGCGGTCCTCGATCTTGAGGATGTCCTTCCTGCCGTTGCTGCTTGGCACGTTCATGGCGGCCGTGACGGTGCTTGTCCAGCCTGGCCGCAGGAGGCCCAGGATGCGCATGACCGTGACGGCCTTTCCGCCAGTGATGTGGTCGATGACGGTGCCGTTGCGGATTGGTTGGACCTTCAACTCCTTCATCAGGCCACCCCCCGGACGCCGAGCGTTTCCGCCAGCAGCGCCATTCGCACCGGCACTCCGTTGGCGGCTTGCTCGAAGTACTTCGCGGCGGGCGTGTCGTCCACGCTCTGGTCGATCTCTCCCACGCGGGGGAGGGGGTGCATGACGATGATGCCCTTCTTGCCGTCCGCCAAGAGGCGGTTCGTCACGTGGAACACGCCCTGCACCTTGCGGTACTCGTCAAGGTCGGGAAAGCGTTCCTTCTGGATGCGCGTCATGTAGAGCACGTCCGTCTCGGCGATGACCTCTTCGAGCTTGTTGGCGTACCGGGCCCGCGCGCCGTGCGCCAAGAGGGACGCGCGCGTCTCTGCTGGCACTTGGAGCGATTCTGGCGCCACGAAGATCATCTGTGTGCCGTAGGCCGCCAGCGCGAGCGCGAGGCTGTGCACGGTGCGACCGTACTTCAGGTCGCCAGCGATCGTGACGACGTTGTCCTTGATGTTGCCCTTCGCCTTGCGGATGGTGAAGAGGTCCGTGAGCGTCTGCGAGGGGTGCTGGCCCGCGCCGTCGCCGCCGTTGATGATGGGCACGCGCGAGACGCGCGAGGCCAGGCGGGCTGCGCCCTCGCGGGGGTGCCGGATGACGATGGCGTCGCTGTAGGATGCGACCATGCGGACCGTGTCAGCGAGCGTCTCGCCCTTCTGCGAGCTGCTGGAGCTCGAGTCCGCCACGCTGATGACGTTCCCGCCCAGGCGGTGCATCGCGCTCTCGAAGCTGAGGCGCGTGCGCGTGCTTGGCTCGAAGAAGAGCGTGGCAAGGATCTTGCCGTGCGCGGCGTCCGTCGTGCTCTGGCCTTGGGCGATGGGCACCATATGTTCTGCTGCGTCCAGGGTCCGGTCCATGTCAGCCACGGTGAGGTCGCTGATGTGGCACAAGTGGCGGCCGGTCATCAGGCGGGCAGAAATGCCCGCAGGATAAAGCCTTGCGGAGGCAGAATAGGCCGCAGGCCCCCAGCGACCTGATTCAGTGAAGCGTCCGCCGGTCGATCGTCTGCTCGCGCCCTGCTCCGAGGCCCACCAGCGCGATCTGGACTTCGAGGGCGTCCTCGATGAAGTCCACGTAGTCGCGGGCCGAGCCTGGGAGCGCCGCGAGCCCCTCGCGCGAGGCCTTCGCTACGATGGCTTTTGATAGCGGCTCGAACCCGGGCATCGTCTCGTAGATGGGCTTGGCCTTCGCGACCGCGTCGATGCGACTGGGCATGCGCTCTGTGCGTTTGCCGTCCACTTCGTAGGCGACGCACACCTTCAGCTCGTCGATGCCGCCCAGCACGTCGAGTTTCGTGAGGGCGACACTCGTCATGCCGTTGACTTGGACCGCGCGCTTGAGGAGAACGAGGTCCAGCCAACCGCAGCGACGGCGCCGGCCCGTGACGGTGCCGAACTCGCGGCCCACTTCGCTCATGTGCTTGCCCGCGCCCATCGTGTGGTCCAGCTCGGTCACGAAGGGGCCCGCGCCAACGCGCGTCGTGTACGCTTTCACGATGCCGATGACCTCGTCGATGAGCGTGGGCGGGATGCCCGTGCCGATGCACGCGCCGCCCGAGGTCGTGCTGGAGGACGTGACGAACGGGTACGTGCCGTGGTCCACGTCGAGGAAAGTGCCTTGCGCGCCTTCGAGCACGATGGTCGCGCCTTCGTCCAGCGCGTCGTGAAGGAGCCCGACCGTGTCGGTGATGCGGCTCGCGAGCGCTTCGCCGTAGCCCGCGTATTCCTTGGTCAACTCGTCCACGTAGGGCGACGGGTCGCGGAGCAGTGAATCGATATCATGACCCGGAATGCTTCCGCCACGCAGCTTCAGGAGATGCAGGCTCTCGGGGAGAGTCTCCATTAGGCGGCTTCGCAGGCCGGCGGGGTCGAGGAGGTCGCCCATCCGGATGCCGTGCCTGGCAGCCTTGTCCGTGTAGGCGGGACCGATGCCCTTGCGCGTGGTACCAAAGCCGGACGCTCCAGCCTTGTCTTCATAGGCGCCGTCGAGGAGCTTGTGGGTGTGAAGGATGACGTGGGCGCGGTCGCTCACGAACACCTGGGGCTTGAGGCCCTTGTCTTGGAGCTTCTTGAGCTCCGCCATGAGGGCGATGGGGTCGATGACGACGCCGTTCCCTATGACGTTGCGCACTTCGTCGTGGATGCTGCCGCTGGGAATGAGCTGGAGTTTGTACTCCTCTGTTCCCACGACGACCGTGTGGCCAGCGTTGTTGCCGCCCTGATAGCGTGCGACGACGTCTGCGCCAGCGGCGAGGAAGTCGGTGACCTTCCCCTTTCCCTCGTCGCCCCATTGGGCTCCGACAACGATGCTGACGGGCATGATTTCGGTCCGCGATGGGGACCGCATTGATTAAGGTTGGCCCGGAGAGAGGACTATGCCAAGACCCCAAACGAGCCGATGTAAGCAGGAGCCGTCAAGGCAGGGGGAGCCCCGTCCATGCCGCCAGCGCGAGCATGACGCTTGCTGCCGCAAGGGGCACGATGAAGTTGTCCTCGACGTGGGGCACTGTTTCGGCGAGCGCACCCGCCGTGGCCCCCGCGAGCACTATGGGAAGAAAGAGCGTGGGGATCAACACGCCCGCGAGCACGTAGGGCGCTGTGCCGAGCACGACGCCAGCAAGGAAGCCAGCGACGAGGCCCGCGATAGTGCCTTCGAAGCACTTCTTCCTGTTCCAAGGCAAGCGGTTCCGCCCGTACGCGACGCCAACGAGCGCGCTCGCGGTGTCCCCTATGCCAAGGATGGCGTACGCGGCGAACGCGATGGCCCACGAGAGGCCCAGGAACTGGTGCGCCGTCGCGATGAGGACGAGTGCGAGGGTGTACATGACGGGCGACCACGGGTAGTCCTCGCCCGGCCGCCGCGTCGTGCGCAGTACCTCCGCGAGGGGCTCATGCAGCGGCCCCTTCAGCTCGGGGGGGAGGCGTCGTCGCTCGATGGCCCAAGTCATGGAAGTGACGCCGATGCCAGCCGCGGCAAGGACGAGCGCCCACGCGTACGGGACGAAGAGGAGGAGGGGCACGGCGAGGACCGCCGTGACGACGTGGGCCACCTTGCGCCGCGCTTCGAAGCGCACGCGCTCCATCTCGGGCGGGGGAGGCGCCGCAGCTCGCGCGCGGTCGATGGAACGATGGAGCGCCGCGTAGAGGTCATCGCTTGGCCGGGCCATTGGATGCGCGAGTGTTGGGGGCCGAAAGAACATGTCGGCGTGCATGCACCTGCGGCGGACGAGACCACGCCGCGGGCACCACGCTGGCATCGTCAGCGCCGCAGCACGAGGGTCAAGACGTCAAGGTCCTTCAGAGCGTGGTCGATGCCCACGATCTGGTTGTCGAACTTGGCACTCGGCCCGCTGATGATGGAGTAGCGGAACTTCTTGCGGAAGTCGCGGTGGAGCGCGTCGCACACCATGCCGACGTCGCTTCCGGACTTGATGACGAGGGGCACTTCCATGTCGGCCTCGCCGCCTTGCGGCTTCATGAAGATGCGGATGAACCGCAGTTCCTCGTAGATCTTGTCCTTGAGCGCGTCGATGCCGAGGCCTTGTTTGGCCGCGATCGGGACGACTGACCACCCGCGGTCGGTGAACATCTTGATCGTGTTCTTCGTGTACTCGACGTCCTGGAGGTCCACCTTGTTGAGGGCGACCATGGCCTGGATGTACGTGCGGTTCCCTGCGAGCACGTCCACGAGTTCGTCCACCGTGGCGTCCTGACGCACGACGACGTCGGCGTTCACGATGCCGTATTCTTTGACCATGTCCTTCACGGTCGTTTCGTCGAGGCCCTTGGTTTGGCGCGCCGTGAAATTGACGTTGATGCCGCCGCGCATGCGGCTCGTGTAGAGCTTGATGTCGGCGGGGGCACGGTTGAGGCGGACGTTCGCGTCGTACAACTCGTCCACGATGACAAAGATCTGCTCGGGGTTCAGCGCATCCGCGATCAGGAGCACGAGGTCGGTCGTGCGCACGACGGCCATGACCTCTCGTCCGCGGCCCTTGCCGCCCGCCGCTCCTCGGATGAGCCCGGGAAGGTCAAGGATCTGGATGTCGGCGTGCTTGTGGTGCAGCATCCCTGGGATGCACGTGAGCGTGGTGAACGCGTACGCGGCCACCTCGCTCTCGGTGCCCGTCACCTTGTTGAGGATGGTGGACTTGCCCACGCTGGGAAAGCCTACGAGCGAGACGCTCGCCATGCCTGACTTCTTGACGTCGTAGCCCTGGCCGCCACCGCCGCCCGATGACGCGCGCTTCTCCTTTTCTTCGCGCAAGCGGGCAAGCTTCGCCTTCAGTTTCCCGATGTGTCCCTGGGTGGCCTTGTTGTACTGGGTCTTGGCGATCTCCGCCTGGATGTCGGCGACCTGCTCGTCAATGCCCATGTGCAAACCTCGTGAGTCAGGGTCTTTGTCTAAAGCCTTTGCTCGGGCGGAGCGTGCGTTGGTCATCGGAACGCGAACACGCCAACACGCCAACACGCCAACACGCGAATTTTGGCGTGTTCGCGTGTTCGCGTGCTAGCGTCACCCCCGGAGGGCGGGGTCCCCGGAATCGTCCCTCCATGCACCCGAGCACCTGCACGCGCTCCCGACTGTTGTATCAGAAGCCCTTAGGCCACTGAGCCCGGCGCATCGTCCATCGGTGGGATGCGTTTGAAGACCAAGGAAGAAGCACTCGAACTCGATTCACGTCGCCACATCTATGAACACATCCTCGCCACTCCCGGCACGCACTTGCGTGGCGTGCATCGCGCGGTGCGCTTGCCATTCGGCCAGGTGCTCTATCACCTCAACTACCTCGAGAAGCTGGAACTCGTCGTCGTGAAGAAGGACGGCAAGTTCTCCCGCTATTTCGTGAAGAACCTTCTGGGCCGCAAGGAGAAGGACGTCATCTCGGTGCTGCGCCACGAAGTGCCCCGCACGGTCTCGATCCTGCTCCTGTTCCACAAGGAGATGAGCCACAAGCGGATCCTGGAGCACGTAGAAGTGAGTCCGAGCACGCTCTCGTTCCACCTCGCGAAGATGGTGGAAGCGGAGGTCGTCGTGCGCGAGCAACGTGGTCGCGAATCGATCTACAAGCTCGTGGACGAGTTGCTCGTGACCAAGACCATCATCCGTCACCGCGCTAGCTTCCGCTGCCAGATCGTGGACAGGTTCTGCGAAGTCTTCGAGGCATTCGCGGAGGGTCAGGGAGAGTCACGCACGCTCACGGTGCAGGAGCCAGCGCGCTTGGACTCGCTCGTTCGCAGCATCGTGAGGAGAGCGGAAGCCATAGTGCCGCCCGCACTCGTCGCGTCAGGATCCACGGTGTGAACCGGCTTGCTACGCCGCGCCGCGGCGCCGCCGCGCCACGATGAGCGCGAGCGCGCCGACGACCCCAAGCAGCAGTACCGAGTCGGGGCCTGGCGATGGTTTGGATTGGGGCGGTGGGCCACGCCCAGACGTCTCGACGAAAGCGAGCGCGTAGCGGAACGTTTGGTCCACAGTGAAGTTCTGGCGCGTCTCGTTGGCCCAGATGACCTCGACGTGGCCAGTGGCGTCGCGTGGGTTGGGTGCGACCCACGAGTAGCGGAAGTCGCCGCGCTCGTCGATGTTCACGGGGTCGCAGTAGCCTGGCTGGTCGGCGGGAGGGCACTCGGAGGACGAGTTCGTGGGCCAATAGCGAAGGCGCACGTAGCCTGCTTGAGGCCGCGCCTCGTACGACTCGGAGCCACTCTGATATGTCTCTGTGCGGTTGAGGATGCGGCCAGAGACGGAGACTCGCTGGGAGAAGAGGTTCGTCTGGTCCGGGCACACGCTGGACCATTGCCCTTGGTACGTGATGTTGACGTCGCTTCTGCGCCAGAAGGGATCGAGGCTCACGCTCTCGTGCGCGTCGGGCCCGCCATTCGTTCCTTTGAGCGTGATCCGCGCGACGCCGGCTGGGTCCACGTGCTTGAGGTCGAAGTACGTGATGAACACGCCAAAGCAGTCGGATTTCGCGTCCAGTGGCTTCGCAGTGATGCCCTTCTGGTCAAGCTCGATCCTCAGCTCGCCGCCCACGACGGGTTGACCCAGTGCATCCACGATGCGGCCTGAGAGGACGTACACGTCCGTGTATGTTCCTTGGATCGGGCTCGTGAGCGTGCCTTGCGCTTGGGCAAGCGGTGAGAGCAGGAGCGCGGCAAGGAGCATCTGGGTGATGCGTGGCAAGCGCGGTCACCTCTGTGCACGCTTGCGCGTTGACGTGGCCCTGACGTGGGCTTCGTCCCGCTTCTGCGAAGTGCGCCGGAACACGCGGTAGCCGAAGCCGCCCGCGACCGCGACGACAGCTATGACGCCCGCCGTGATGAGCAAGTTCTTCACGAAGGGATCGACGGTCTTGGGAAGGGCCGTCTTGAAGGTCGTGATGCCCATCTTGCTGTCAACGGGAGCCTCGAAGTGACCGTCCGAGATGTCGTAGGAAACGGTCCCGCCAGTCACGCGCGCGACCGTGGGGATGCGCACGGCAAAGTCGCCGTAGGTGTTCGTGATAGTGTTCATGCTCGTCTTGGTGCCGTCGGGCAGCGTGAGCGTCACGTTCACGGGCGTGTTCGCGATGGCCAACCCGTAAACGGAGATCGCTTCGAGCTTCACCTCGCCGGGGCGCCAGATGCGACCGAGCACGGTGTAATCCGTGTCGAGGATCGTCGTGTTCGCGTTGTCCATCACGTCGTTCAGTTGGATGGGCACGAAAGTCTGGCGGAAGTACGCGTCGAGCGTGACGTCCTTCGTGAAGTTCGTCCCGGCCACCGTGACGGTCACCGTGGGCGAGTCCACACGAGGGATCTGGTGAGCATGATAGCAATACATGAACTCGCCGTACTGGTTCGTGACGGGGATGGTCTTCGTCCTTCCGAAGGCGTCCGTCTCGGTGCCCGATTGGTCCGTGCACGTTCCCTCGTAGTTCCCGAAGTTGTGCCTCTCGACGTTCACCGTCATTCCAGGCACGGGGTTGCCGTTGGCGTCCACGACGCGGCCGTAGATGATGTATCGGTGCGAGTACGCGTGGTCCGCCACAGCGAATGGCAGGAGGAGCGATACGATGACGAGCAGGAGCGCGGCCTTGCCCAGCCTCGGAAACATACTCCACCGCAGGCCGCGCCATGCCTTATCTAGCTTTTCTTGGAGTGGGAAGTGACAACGAACGATGGGTGTGCGGAGTCACGACTCTGGGGGGTAAACCCCCCAGACTCCCCTTCGCATTTCCAAATGCGAAACGCCATATCCCCCACCAGTCTCAGAAGGTGCCGGATGGATGCAACGTGAGCAGTGGCTTTCTCTTGGTCGAAACCGTGCCAGGTCGAGAGAACCAGGTGCTTGAGCTGCTTGCTCGCGTTCCGGGCGTCACGTATCGGCACGTCCTCTTTCCGGCCGCCATCGCTGTCAAGATCGAAGCGTCACACGACGCGTTCGAGTTGACGAGCGCGCAGCTTCGAGGGCTTGAGGGCGTCACCGGCACGCGTGTGTACCTGGCCAAGAACGTGTGAAGCGTCCAACGACCATCATCGAGTGTGCGACCATGCCACGTGGAGTCACCGACCAGTTCCTCAAGATCCTCGAGAACGAACGCAAGCACTCCGTGCGGACCACCATCGTGATGACCGCTCTCTTCGTCATCGCGTACTTCATGGCCGAGTTGACCGACCAGCCGCTCTTTGGTCGCGTCGTCCTGCTCGCCATCGGCACGCTCCTTGCTGGCGCCGCACTGGGCGGCGCGTGGGCGTGGCGCACTACCACGAAGTACAACGCGTCGCTGCGCGCATCTTGGAACGCGTGGATGCGGATGAGCCTCAGCGCGACCACGGTGAACGAGGTCGCGCGCAACGTCCAGAACAAGGGCAAGGCGTGGCCCGTCGCGAGCGCCGGATGGGCGCTCCTGCTGATAGCGAACGCGGCTCTCTTCGTCGCGCTCTGGATGGAGCAGCCGTGGGGCATCGCGCTAGGAGCGGGCGTCACGACTGCCAACGGGCTGACGCTTGGCGCGCTCGCGGGAAGCTCGCTTTGGAACCTCCGCTGGGCCAAGCAGTTCGGCTCGGCCCTCGACGAGCTCGTCACTGAGGGGCAAGTCGGGCTCTGGGGCGAGTTATAGTCCACGCGAACATCGTGACGACTGGGAGCAGGAGCGCCGCGTCGATCACCCACTCGAGCGTGGAGCCCCACACGACGAAACGCGTGGCGATGACGTAGTCCTGCACCATGTGCAGGCCCCAGAAGACGAACGGTAGCGTGCTCCGGTAGTAGAGCGCGAATGGGATGACGAGCACGAGTGCCCACGGCGTGTGCATGAGGCCTTGCCACGCGTGGCCCCAGTGGAGCATCGTCGTGGGCGTGAGGCCCGCAGTGCCGTGCGTTGCCAAGTACGTCGGGAACTGGAGCGCGTGATCGAGGTCGATGGCGACGCTGAAGCCAAGCGCAAGCGCCCAGTCCCTCGGTGCGAACGCCCTCCAGCGAGAGATGATGAGCCCGAGCAGCACGGCCGCGAGGACGTGGCTCTGTATCATCATGGGAGAGCGCTGGGGTGCTGCTCCCACTTAGTCTCTCTCCTGGCGCCAGTCACGCCTACCGAAGCTGGGGCCTGCCAGACGTGCCCACTGGTACGAGCGTCTCGATCATGGGGTAAGCCACCACGCGCCAGAAGGTCCAGCCGCCAACGCTCTCCGGCACGACGAGGCGGGCACTCTCGAGCACGCGCAGGTGATGGCTCACCGTGCCGCTCGTGAGGCCCAAAGCGATCTCCAGCTCCGTCGTCGCGAGGGGGCCGTGATGGCGCAGGAGTTCAATGAGCAGGAAGCGGTTCGGGTCCGCCAGCGCTCGGAACATGGCGAGTCGCACGTCCGCGAACGGCTCCTCGGCGACCCTCGCCAGCGCGGCTCGGGGGTCGTTCAGACGCGCGCCGCCCTGCTCGCGCAAGCGCCGGTAGCGCGCTCCAGAAGGATCGGCCATCTTGATGGCCATCAAGACGACCTCATATAGTCCCGCCGCAAACGTTCATGAGGAGGCCCCGCTTTCGGCGCCCGGTCAGCCCATGGCGAAAACGAAGCGCGGAGCGCTCTACAAGCGCATCAAGTCCCACTCCAACACCCGACGCGAGTACATGGGCGGCGTCCCCGGCTCGCGCATCACGCAGTTCGAGCTTGGCGACCGCAACGGGAACTTCAACGTCGTCGTGAGCCTCGTCGCGATGGAACGATGCCAGATCGTCCACATGGCGCTCGAGTCCATGCGTGTCGCGGCCAACCGCGTCATGACCAAGAACTGTGGCTCCGCCGGTTACCACCTCCGAGTCCGCGTGTACCCCCACGAGGTCCTCCGCGAGAACAAGCAAGCCAGCGGCGCTGGCGCTGACCGCGTCTCCCAAGGCATGCGCCAGTCCTTCGGCAAGGCCATCGGCACTGCCGCGCGCGTCGAGGTCGGCCAACCGATCATGACGGTCCGCGTCACGCCAGAGCGCTTCGCGTTCGTGAAGGAAGCCTTCCGCAAGGCCAACGCGAAACTTCCGATCCCCACCAAGGTCGTCATCGAGCAGGGTGAGGAAGAGGTCAAGAAATACATCGCGAGCGGCATCAAGGTCAAGGTCGTCGCGATCGGCAGCACCGGCGAGGCCGAGAAGGCCGCCGAGAAGGCCGCCAAGAAGGCCGCCGACGCCGCTGCCGCCGGAACAGCCGCCGAAGGCGAGGCCAAGGAAGGCGAGAAGAAGGGCGAAGCCAAGGGTGCCGACAAGAAGGCCGAAGGCAAGCCCGCCGCCAAGGAAGAGAAGAAGGGCGGCAAGAAGTGATCAGCGGGCGTTGCGACGCCCCAACCTTTTTTTCCCATTTTCTCCGTTGCTCCAGCGCGAGCGCTGATGTGATGCCTCGCGTCACATCGACCGACAGCCTGAAGCTGCCCGCTGGTGTCCGTGACTTCACGGCGCACGAGTTCCTTCTTCCGTCGGATCTTCGCGAGTTCCAAGTCGAGCTCGCGGGCCGCCTCGTAATGCACGACGAGCCCGGCACCGAAGTGAAGGCGCTACGCGAGAAGTACGGCTTCACTCAGGAGTTCCTCTCCAAGCTGTGCGACTTGCGGCGCGAGTCGCTCAGTCGCATCGAGTCGGGCGCCGTGGGGCTCTCGCTTCCCTTCGTGCAGCGCTTCGTGCGCATCATGACGCTGGCGCGCGGCGTCCGCGAGCACCTCGCGTACGCCGAGTCGCGTGGGAACGCGCCCGACGAACGTCACGTCGATATGCTCGCCATGACGCTGCGCATAGAGCCAGAGGCGAGGGAAGAGATCGTGCTTGCGAGCATGGTGAGCTATGAGCGCAAGAGACGCGAAGCGCTACGCGCGTTGCCTGCGGGCGGACGCGGTGTGCGCAAGGGTATTTGACAAACTCGGCGGTACGCGAAGCAACGACACGTGGGTGGTCTCGATGAAGCAAGAAGTCGTGTGGGCGCAGAACATCGGCAAAGACGACATTCCCCTCGTGGGCGGGAAGGGTGCCAACCTCGGCGAGATGATAGGCATCGGCCTCCCCGTGCCGCCGGCTTTCGTCGTCTCCGCCCCCGCGTTCCACCGCTTCCTCACGGAGGCGGGCGTGTCAGAGAAGATCTTCGCCGAACTCAAGTCGCTGGACGTGGAGGACTCGAAGTCGCTTCGCGAGGTCAGCGAACGCGCGCGCGAGGCCGTCCTGAAAGCGAAGATGCCCCCCGCGCTCGCGCACCTCATCCGTGAAGCGTACGCGTCCCTCGCAAGAGCCGAGAAGAACGATGACCCACTCGTGGCAGTCCGCAGCAGCGCCACGGCCGAAGACCTGCCAGAGGCCAGCTTCGCGGGCCAGCAGGACACGTACCTCAACATCCGTGGTGGGGACATGCTCATCGAGCACGTGCAGCGCTGCTGGGCCTCGCTCTACACGCCGCGCGCGGTGTACTACCGCGTGAAGCACAACTTCCCCCACGAGAAGGTGGCCATCGCCGTCGTCGTGCAAGTGATGGTTGACGCAGCCAAGGCCGGCGTCATGTTCACGCGCCACCCCTCGACTGGCGTCGATATCACGGTGATCGAGGCCGCGTGGGGCCTTGGCGAGGGCGTCGTGTCAGGGCACGTGACGCCCGACTACTACGAGGTGGCGCCTGATGGCAAGGTGAACGATGCCCGCGTCGCATCCAAGGAAACGATGTACGTCCGCGGCAAGCAGGACAAGACCGTCGTCGAGCCCGTGCCCGCCAACAAGAAGACGCTGCGCGTGCTATCAGACGACGAGCTCAAGCAGCTCAACGCCTTGGGCCGCACCATCGAGAAGCACTACGGCGCGCCGCAAGACATCGAGTGGGCCATCGACGGGAAGGGCCACCTCAACGTGCTGCAAGCGCGCCCCATCACGACCCTCCGGGGGAAGACCGGCTCCGCCACAGCGCCAAAGCAGCAGACTGCCGAAGGCGGATTGCTCTTGACGGGCCTTGGCGCGTCGCCGGGCCACGCGAGCGGCAAGGTCGCGCTCCTGCAGACGATCGAAGAGATGGACAAGGTCCAGATGGGCGACATCCTCGTCACCGTCATGACGACGCCCGACATGGTGCCCGCGATGAAGCGCGCGGCCGCCATCATCACTGACGAGGGCGGGATGACGTGTCACGCCGCGATCGTGGCGCGCGAGCTGGGCGTGCCCGCGATCGTCGGCACGAAGACCGGGACCAAGATGCTATCAGACAACATGCTCATCACGGTGGACGGCGACAAGGGCCACGTGATGGAGGGCGGCGCGAAGGCGGCCGCCGTCATCGCCGAGAAGGGCGGGGCTTCACAAGAGATGGCGCGCCCCTTGCCCAAAGGCATCGGCGGCGTCAAGCCGCTCACCGCGACTCAAGTCAAGGTCAATATCTCGATGCCGGAAGCCATCGACCGCGCCATGAGCACGGACCCGGATGGCGTCGGGCTCCTCCGCATCGAGCACATCGTGCTGGGACTGGGCAAGCACCCGCTCACCTTCATCCGTGGCGGCAAGGAGGACGAGTACGTCGATTATCTCGTGAGGAGCATCAAGGCCGTCGCGGAGCCCATGTTCCCGCGCCCAGTCTGGGTGCGCACGCTCGACGCGCCCACCGACGAGTTCCGCTCGATGGAGGGCGGCGGGGACGAGCCGCACGAGCACAACCCGATGCTTGGCTGGCGCGGCATCCGGCGCGGCCTCGAGCAGCCAGAGCTGCTGAAGGCCGAGCTGAAGGCCATCAAGAAAGTGATATCTCAAGGCTTCACGAACGTCGGCGTCATGCTGCCACTCGTGCAGCACCCCGACGAGATCCGCGCGGCCAAGAAGCTCA
The DNA here is from genome assembly GCA_041658815.1 of Thermoplasmatota archaeon. Lineage (GTDB taxonomy): Archaea > Thermoplasmatota > SW-10-69-26 > JACQPN01 > JAJPHT01 > JAJPHT01. The sequence goes on along the minus strand of JBAZZN010000008.1, from coordinate 1,781 downwards.
TGCGCGAGGTCGGACTCGAGCCGCACAAGGACTGCGAGTTCGGCATCATGATCGAGATCCCTGCGGCGGCACTCATCATCGATAGCTTGCTCGACGAGGGGCTGGACTTCGTGTCGTTTGGCACCAACGACCTCACGCAGTACACGCTCGCCGTGGACCGCAACAACGAGAACGTGGCCAAGCTCTACAGCGAGTTCCACCCCGCCGTGGGCAAGCTCATCCAGATGACGATCGAAGCGTGCCGGCCCCGCGGCGTGCAGACCAGCATCTGCGGGCAAGCCGGCTCGAACCCCAAGTTCGTGGAGAAGCTCATCGGCTGGGGCATCACGAGCGTGAGCGCGAACATCGACGCGCTCCCAAGAGTGCGCGAAACGATCGCTCGGGCCGAGCAGAAGCTCTTGCTGGAGAAGGCACGCGGGAAGTAGATCACGCGGTTCATACTCGCGCGAGTAGCTCTGCCACGCCTTGCTTGACCGAGATGTCCTCGTACACGATGCGGTGGATGACGCGCGTGAGGGGCAGCTCTAGGTTCTCGTCCACGGCGTACTCGTAGAACGCTTTCGTCGCGTGGACGCCCTCCGCGACCATGCCGTTGAGCTTGGTCATGATCTCCTCGTGCTTGAGGCCCTGGCCCAGCTCGCGTCCGTACGTGCGGTTGCGCGAGTGCTCTGACGTGGCGGTCGCGACGAGGTCGCCTATCCCAGCGAGACCGTACACCGTGCGCTCGTCCGCGCCGAAGAGGCGCGCGAGCTCGATCATCTCGTCGATGCCCAACGTGATGAGGCACGCTTGGCAATTGTCGCCCCAACCGAGGCCGTCCGCCATGCCGCCCGCGAGCGCGACGACGTTCTTGTACGCGCCGCACACTTCGACGCCCACGAGGTCGCGGCGCGGGTAAGCTTTGAAGGTGCGGAACTCGAAGAGGTTCGCAAGCTCCTTTGCGACGTCAAAGTCCGGATACGCAAGCACGGCCGCGGTGGGCTGGCCCATGCTCACTTCCTCAGCGTGGTTTGGTCCAGAGAGCGCGGCGACGGGGCGCTTCGTCTCCTCGTGGATGACCTCGCTCATGCGCTTGTGCGTGCGAAGCTCCAGCGACTTCGTCGCAGAGACCACGATCGCGTCAGGCGAGAGGTACGGCGCGTAGTGCTTCGCCAACTGCCGCGTCGCGTGCGATGGCACGGCGTGTACGACGTAGCGTTGGCCATCGAGCGCCTCCTTGAGGTCCGTCGTGACCTTCATCGTGGAGGGGAAGCGGAGGTTCTTGATGTAATGCGGGTTCCTGCCGTCATGGCGCATCTGCTCGACGAGCTTCTCGTCGCGCGCCCAAAGCACGACATCTTCGCCCTTCGAGGCAAGAAGGACTGCCAGCGTCGTGCCCCAAGAACCCGCGCCAAGCACGGCGGGCACTTGTTTCAGCTCTCCGGCTTCGTTTGGTATTCTGGGTTCTGCACGTACTCGTTCACGTACTCTTGGCCAGAGAGACGGCCTATGGCCTCCATCACCCGGTCCGTGACCTCGCGGCACACCTTGCGGTCGTTCTCCATGCCGTAGAACTCGGCGAATGATAGTGGCGCGCCGAGGTGGATCGTGACCTTCTTCAGCTTGGGCAGGCTCTTGCCCTTGGGCAGGACCTTGTCCGTTCCGAGCATGCCGACGGGGATGATGGGCACGCGCGCCTGGAGCGCCAAGCGCGCAGCACCCGTGCGTCCCTTGTGCAACTTCCCGTCCGTGCTACGCGTTCCCTCTGGGTAGATGCCGAAGAGCTTGCCCTCGTTGAGGAT
>JBAZZN010000007.1:0-22173 GCA_041658815.1 Thermoplasmatota archaeon | reverse complement strand
ATGCTAGCGCCGCCCGAGCGTGCCAGAAAGGTGACCAGTTACCGCGCTCGAGAACGCGACGCGCAAGAAGGAACTGGGCTTCAAGCGACAATTCGCTGAGGGACTCTACGCACTGAAGACCGAGGGCTCGGGCCGGGCGTTCGTGGCGTTACGCGATCCTGCAAGATGGGAGGACGCGCTCACGACGCTCTACGCGGACGCGTGCCGCCACCACGAGTTCTCAGGGTGGAACGACAGCGGCTGGCAAGCCCCAAGCGTGGAGTTCGCTTGACCAGCCGCACGCGCGCGTGGCAAGCGGCGTTCATCGTCGCCTTCCTTGGCGCGTCCTACTTCCTGCTGTCGCCTGGTGACGCGGTGCCGTCGATCGGCGCTGGCATCCCACAGTCCGACAAGGTCGAGCATGCGGCCACGTTCGCCATCCTCGCGTTCCTTGCCCGATTCGCTTATCGCGACCGTCCTGCGTGGGGTGTGTTCGCGGCGCTCGTCCTCTACGGGATCGCCGTCGAGATCGCGCAGCGCAACATCCCTGGGAGGAGCACGGAGGTGCTCGACGCATTGTCCGATGCCGCTGGCGCGCTCGTGGCGTTCGCGGTGAGACCAAGGCCTGCAGCGACGTGATGTGACGAAGGCGCCACTTCACACCGGATGCGCGGCGACGAACGCTTCGGCCGCTGCGCGCTTGTCCTGCGGGAATCCTTCCGCGAATAGTGGGCGCTGAATGGTGGCGGTGTACACCTTGACCTCCTTCCCGTCGCGCGTGTCAGGCCACACTGGGTGCGCGGCCGCCCACGACGAGTCGATGTCGAGATAATCGCCGATGAAGACCTTGCCGTTCTGGTGGTGCGAGAGGCTCGGGTCCCAGCCGTTCCCCGGCGCGTCACGCACTCGGAAGTTGGGCGCCCACGTCTTGCCCCCGTCGAGCGAGTACGTGTAGTACTGGTCGATGAGGAGTCCCTTCTGGGCGTCGAGCCGTTGGTCCATCCACGTCACGTCGATGACACCGCCTGGGCTGACTGAGACTGCGGGGAAGAACTGCGGCGCAGTCGTCGCGTCATCGTTGATGCGCAGCGGAATGCCGAACGTCTGCCCGCCGTCGTGGCTCGCGGAGAAATAGGCGTTGGACGCGTCGGGAGCGTCCCTCCCGTCGGCCCACGTCACGTACACGGAGTTCGCGTACGGCGAGTCCGCGTACTTGTCGCTGGCCATGGCAGGGAATCCGTCTCGGCGGTCGCAGTCGCTCAAGCCCTTGATGTCTGGCGCCACCATGTCGAGGACGGGACGCGGCGCGTCCCAGTCGGCCCCCTTGTCTTTGGAGCGCGTGAGCATGACCTGCGCGCCGTTGGCCCACGTCGCATAGGCCTCGTCCTTGGGCCCCACGTCAAGGAAGCTGCCTTGACCCGCGCCAGTCGCGACGGTCGCGAACTGCTTGGCCTCGGTCCACGTCTTGCCGCCGTCCGTGGATCTCATGTAGAGCTGTCCGCCCGCGAGGCTGGAGAGCCACATGATGTGTATGGCGCTCCCGTCGTTTTGCGCCGCGAGCCATGCCTTGTCGTGGAAATCGACTGGGTAACTTCCCTCGATGGTGGGCGTGAACGTGTCGAAGGAATCACCGCCATCGTGCGAGACGGCGACGATCTGCACGGCGCGGTTGAAAGCCCAGTCGTTGAGCGCCCCCTGCGGACATTGGTCCTTGCACGTCTTCGAGCCAGTGACGCGGTCGGCCTGGTACGCCATCAGCACGTAGTAGAGCGTCCCAGTCTGGTCGAAGTACGCGACTGGGTCGGTCGTACACCAGAATTGCGATGCGTAGTTGAGTTTGCTTGGGTCGGGAGACGTGGTCTGCCGCCAGGGGGAGCCCTCGAAGGAGCGGTCCTTGTATGGCGTTCTCGCGCCGTCGTGCGTCACATAGACGCCGTCCCACACGCACTCCCCAGCGTCTGGCGGGTAGTAGTCCTTCGCGCCGCCCACGACGTTGCGCGGGTCTTTGGGCGAGACGGCGATGGTGACCTCGTTGCCTTGCCTCGTGGGCGTGGGAGTCATGTCGAAGTTGCAGGCTCCAGCATGACAAAGCAAGGTCGGCGTGGGGAGCGACGTGTCGAACTGTGGTGAAGTCACGCGCGGTGCTTCAGGTTGGCTCACGACGGGCGGGCTCACGTTGCTCACGCAGCCTGCGAGGAGCAGGACGAACGATAGCACGGCGAACGTTCTCAAGGACTCACCGTCCGCTCGTACTCCACTTGCTCCCACTTCCCAGTCGAGACCTGTGTGGCTGGGACGCCCTTGCTGCCCGTCTGGTGCATCCACGTCACGTGGAGTGCGCTGTCGGGGCCAAACGCAAGACCGAGGAAGTCCCCAGCGAAGCGGTTCTCGCCCAAGCACGTCATTGACGCGCACATCGCGCCCTTGTGGACGGGGTCCTTAGTGAGGAGCGTCGTCGTCCATGATGCGCCGTCGCTGGTCTGCGTGACGCTCACTCGCCACTCGTTTGCCGCATCGTCCGCGTTGGCGCCGTTGGCTTCGTACCAGCCCATCGCCACTCGGCCAGCGCCGCCTGCTGCGATGAACGGGAGGAGGTGCAATTTCGCGCTCGTGGGCATAGGCGTCAGTCGCCACGTCTTGCCTGCGTCCGTGGACTTGGCTGCCGCGAGCTTGCAGTCCGTCGTCTTGTCCATGCACGCGATGGCCCACCACGTGCCAGCCGCATCGACTGCTATCGTGGGGTCCGTCGAAGCGATGTCCATCGGCGCGAAGCCGACGAACGTGCCGTCAGGCTTCCACGATCGTACACCCCAACCAGGCCCACTGGACGAGGCCGCGGCCTCGACAACGAGCTTCTGCACGGGGTCCCACGACAGGTCAGAGCCCTGCGACTGGTCTTGCGCGTCGAAGCTCGTGATGGTGAAGCTCGCGCCAGCGTCGTGGCTCACGGCGAAGGTGGGTCGGTCGAGCGTCTGGCCCGTGATGAGGTACACGTCCTTCTCGGTGGGTGCCACGAGCCACATGCGGTCCGTCGCGCCTGGCACGGCGACGTTGTTGCACGCCCAGGTCTTTCCATCGTCTTTGGAGTTGCACACGGCAGTCTGGCCTGCGTATGGCCAATCGAACGCGATGTAGGCGTGCGAGTCAGGCGCGACAGCGAGGGCGCTATCACTCGCGTACATCGGAAGCGCGCCCTTGAAGTCGGTGGGCGTGAACGTCGTGCCGTTGTCGCGGGACACGTAGAGGTACTGGAGCGCGGCCACGTAGATGGTGCCATCGGGCGCGACGCGGACGACTGGCTCGTTCCCGTCTTCCCCCACCTTCACGACGTTGCCCAAGAACGGGGGGACGCTCGCGGGAAGCGAGGAGGACTGGTCGTTGACGCTTGGCGTGATGCATCCCGAGAGGATGAGGGCGGCGAGGCCCAACGCGGGAAGGATAAGGCGCACGCCACAGCGAGCGTTACCGGGGCAAGATAAGCGTTGTTGCGCCCAAGAGTGGTCTTCACTTTCCGCTGCCGCGCAGGCCCCTCAGGATCTCGCGTCGCAGCTTTGCCATCGGGTCAGCGGGCGTCGCGAGGTTCGCGGAGGTCTCGACGAGGTGCGACACGACGCATCGAGCCACTTCGGCACGCAAGTGGTCAACGACGGTCCCCATACAAGAGGGACCGTTGGCTAGCTCACGGATACTCCTTTCGCAACCGAGATTGAATGCGTGCCCCACGGACCGAACAGGTTCGGACAGACGCGCCCCTATGGGACCGCATGATACGCCTTCAGCGGGTTCGTCTCGACCTCGCCGCTGCGCATCGCGCGGATGGCGGACGTGGCGGCCGTCGCTGCTGCGATGGTCGTGAGGAAAGGGATGCCCAGCTCGACGGCGAGGCGGCGCATCATGGCGCCATCGCGCTTGGCGCCCCGGGACATCGTGGGTGTGTTCACGACGAGTTTGATCTCGCCGCGGCGCATGAGGTCGATCGCGTCGGGGCTCTTTCGCTCCGTGATGCGCCACGCGGTCTGGCATGGTACTTCGAACTCGCGCAGGTACTGCGCCGTTCCGATCGTCGCGTAGAGCGTGAAGCCCATCTCGGCAAGGTCCTTCGCGAGGGGCAGCATCTTGGGTTTGTCCTCGTCGCGCACGCTGATATAGACGGCGCCCGTGGGCGGGAGCTTCATGCCTGCCGCTTCCATGGCCTTCGAGTACGCCAGGTCGAGGTTGTGGTCGATGCCCATGACCTCGCCCGTGCTTTTCATCTCGGGCCCCAGGATGCTATCGACGCCCGGGAGCTTGAGGAAAGGGAAGACGGGTGCTTTCACGGCAACGTGGCTCATCTGGGGCTCGTGCTGGCCCTGCTGGGCCAACGTCTTGCCAAGGATGCAGCGCGTAGCGACCTTCGCCATGGGGATGCCCAGCGCCTTGCTCACGTAGGGCACGGTGCGGCTCGCGCGGGGGTTCGCCTCAAGGATGTACACGGTGCCGTCCTTCACGGCCCACTGGAAGTTCACGAGGCCGATGACGCCCAACTCTTTCGCCACGCGCTTCGAGTAGAGGCGGACCGTTTCCTGTATCTCGCGCGAGAGCGACGGCGCGGGGAGGATGGTCGTGGCGTCGCCGCTATGCACCCCGGCCTGCTCGACGTGCTCCTGCACGCCGCAGATGAGCACGTCTTGGCCATCACAGATGGCGTCCACATCGATCTCGATGGCGTTCGAGAGGTACTTGTCCACGAGGACGGGGTGCTTCTTGCTCGCCTTCACGGCCTCGCGCATGTAGTCCGCGAGGTCGTTCTCGTCGAACACGATCTCCATCCCACGGCCGCCCAGCACGTAGCTTGGGCGCACGAGCACGGGGTACGTGATGCGCGAGGCGACCTCGCGGACGTCCTCGAACGAGTAGCCAGTGCCGCTGGTCGGCTGCGGGATGCGCATCTTCTCCATCAACGCGGAGAAGCGGCGACGATCCTCGGCAAGGTCCATGCTATCAGGCGACGTGCCCATGATCTTCGTGTGGATCCACGGGCGCGCCTTTAGGGCCTTCTCGAGGGGAACGGCGAGGTTCACGCTCGTCTGGCCGCCAAACTGCAGTATGATGCCGTCGGGGTCCTCGCGTTCGAGAACGTTGAGCACGTCCTCGACGTTCAACGGCTCGAAGTAGAGCTTGTCCGACGTCTGCGCGTCCGTCGAGACCGTCTCGGGGTTGTTGTTGATGACGATGGCTTCGATCCCCTGCGATCGCAGCTCTTGCACCGCGTGCACGACGCAGTAGTCGAACTCGATACCTTGCCCGATGCGGATGGGGCCGCCTCCAACGATGACGATCTTCTTGCGGTCCGTGCGGGGCGCTTCCTCTAAGTCAAGGCCGAGGTCTTCGTACGTGGAATAGAGGTAAGGTGTGTATGCTTCGAACTCGGCCGCGCAAGTATCGACCATGCGGAAGCGCGGCACGATCCCTAGATGCTTGCGGGCGAGGCCGACCTCGTGCTCTTCGAGTCCCCACCATTCGGCAAGCTGCCCGTCCGAGTACCCGACGGGCTTCGCTCGGCGGAGCGCGCCCACGAGTTCAGCACACTGGATGCCGCGACCGTTCGTGGCGTTGACGCGGTGGACCATCTCGCGCATCTCTTCGGGCTGCGCGCGCAGTTCGGCTTCGAGGAGGACGAGCCGTTCGATCTTTTCGACGAACCACGGGTCGTACGAGGTCTCCTGGCAGACGCGCTTGACCTGCCAGCCGCGCCTTAGCGCTTCGGCGATGAAGAAGAGCCTTCGGTCCGTCGCGCGGCGAAGCTCGTCCAAGACATCTGCGTCGGTCCACTCCGTCTTGTCCGAGGGCAAGCCAGGGATCTCGAGGCCCCAACGGTCGGTCTCGAGCGAGCGGATGGCTTTCATCAAGCTCTCCTCGAAAGAGCGTCCGATGGCCATGACCTCGCCAGTGCTCTTCATCTGTGTTCCGATGTGGCGGTCCACGGTGCGGAACTTGTCGAATGGCCAACGGGGGATCTTCGTGATGATGTAGTCGAGCGCTGGCTCGAATGAGGCAGGCGTCGTCTTCGTCACGCTGTTGGGGATCTCGTCTAGCGTGAGCCCCACTGCGATCTTTGCTGCGACGCGCGCGATGGGGTAGCCTGTCGCCTTGCTTGCGAGCGCGGAGCTGCGTGAAACGCGCGGGTTCACTTCGATCACGCGGTACTCGCCCGTGTCGTGGTTGAACGCGAACTGCACGTTGCAGCCGCCAGCGATCTTGAGCGCGCGGATGATGCGGATGGCGGCGCTGCGGAGGACCTGGTGATCCTCGTCGGAGAGCGTCTGCGCTGGCGCGACGACGATGCTCTCGCCAGTGTGGATGCCCATCGCGTCGAGGTTCTCCATGTTGCAGATGATGATGCAGTTGTCCGCCCCGTCCCGCATCACCTCATACTCGTACTCCTTCCAGCCGAGCACCGATTCCTCGATGAGGACTTGTCTCGTGCGCGAATAGACGAGGCCGCGTCCGACGATCGTCTCGAACTCCTCGTCATTGTACGCGACGCCGCCTCCCGTGCCGCCAAGCGTGTAGGCGGGGCGGATGAGGACGGGGTATGCGAGGTCGAGCTTGCGGCGCACGTCATGCGCTTGTTGGAGCGTGGTCGCGACGTCAGCTTTGGGGCAGACCTCCCCGATGCTCTCCATCGTCCTCTTGAAGAGGTCGCGGTCCTCGGCCTTCTGGATGGCTTCCAGCTTCGTACCCAAGAGCTCGCAGTGATGCTTCTCCAGGATGCCGCTCTCCGCAAGCTCAGAGGCGAGGTTGAGCGCGGTCTGGCCGCCCATGCCAGCGAGCACCCCGTCGGGACGCTCCTTCGCGATGATGCGTTCGAGCGTCTCGACAGTGAGCGGCTCCACATAGACCGCTTCCGCCATGTCCGGGTCGGTCTGGATCGTGGCCGGGTTCGAGTTCACGATGACGATGTCGTAGCCCTCTTCGCGAAGCGCCAGCGCGGCTTGCGAACCAGAGAAATCGAACTCCGCGGCTTGTCCGATGACGATGGGTCCTGACCCGATGATCAGGATCTTCCGGATGTCGGTGCGCTTGGCCAAGAGGTGCCGACCTTGGGCTGATTCTGGTCTCCCGTATTTAGGGATTCCCTGGGGCGCAGGGTTCCACAAGAAACGGCGCACCCAATACTTGACGCGCGTGCTTCAGAAAGTCAAGAAGTTGACCTTCATCGTGGCACCGGCCGTGAAGAAGGAGCTGGCGCCAGCGTAACGCCCCGTCACGGTCCAGATGCCAGCGTTCGGGCCACCCGTATCGATGACACGCTGGCACGGATGCGCGGTGCCATCGAGCGCGCACGACCACGTGATGTGGCCGCCAGCACTGTTCGCCATGTCGATGAAGGCCTCGCCGCGCGTGTCGGACCAAGCGGTCACGAGGACGCTCAAGCCGGCGTTCGCGTAGCCGCTGACGGCGCACGTGCCCACCGACAGGGCCGCGTCTGGCGCGAGGGTGCACGAACGCGTGGTGGTGGTCGTGGCGGAAGCGAGCGGGGCGACGAGGACCGCGACGAACGCTGCAACTATGAACATGACGCGCATGTCAAGCCTCGGCGCGAGAACGCCCCGAAGCGCCGTGAATCCATCGGGAACCCTTATCTCCCCTGGTGGGGGAGTGGCAGACCGTGCGATTCGGGACTACCGCGACATGGGTTCGACCAAGGGGCAGGCGACGATGGTGTGGGTCGATACGAGGAACCAGAAGGCGGACGCGTTCATCGCGACGGCGGAGCGGCCGGGGACGAACTAGGGCTTCCCTGCGGTGCTATCGCCAACACGCGAAAACGCGAACATGCGACACTGATGAAGATACTACGGCGCAAGCACGGACGCGAGCAGCGTCACGCGTCACGAAGCTTACCCTCGCTAAGGAGTCTGAGGTACGCTTCGGCACTTCGGCGGATGCGCTCCAACCTCAAGCGAGCTTGACGGCCCGGAACCCCGCGTCCGCGCTCTCGGTTGGCGCCTTGCCGCCGCCCTTGTCGAGCCACATCTTGTAGCGGTCGAAGAGGAACTCCGTGTCCTTGGGCCCGGGGCAAGCCTCCGGGTGGTATTGGGATGATAGCACGGGGAGCTTGCGGTGGCGCAGTCCCTCGACGGTGCCGTCGTTCGCGTTCACTTCGGTGATGATGACGTCCTCGGGGCACGAGGCGGGATCGACCGCGAAGCCGTGGTTCTGGCTCGTGATGTAGATGCGGCCGGTCTCGATGTTCTTCACGGGCTGGTTGGCGCCGCGGTGGCCGAACTTGAGCTTGTACGTCTTGAGGCCGTACGCGAGTGCCAGGAGCTGGTGGCCAAGGCAGATGCCCTGCGTGGGGTACTTCTCCATGACGTCACGAAGCGTGGGGAGCGTGCGGCGGATGATCTCGGGATGCGCGGGGTCGCCGGGGCCGTTCGACATGAAGATGCCATCGACGCGCAGCGCTTCGATGTCGCTTGCTGTCGCGTTCCACGGGACCTGATAGACGGTGCCAAAACGCGCTTGCAGGTTGCGGAGGATGTTGCGCTTCACGCCCGTGTCCACGAGCGCGACCTTGCCATCGCCCCGACCCTTGAGGGGGACGATATCCTTCACCGATACGTCCGCCACGAGGTTCTCCTTGTCGGGAAAGGGCATCGACTGGACGCGGCGCAGGATCTCGTCCGTGGACAAGGTGTCCTCCGTCGTGATGCAGGCACGCAGCACGCCGCGGCTTCGCGTCTTGATGGTGAGCGCGCGTGTGTCCACGCCCTCGATGCCTGGTACGCCGAAGCGTTTGAGGAAACTGTCGATGTCCTCGACACTCGCGCGGTGGCTGGGATGGCGCGCCCACTCCCGCACTACGAGGCCCCACGGCCAGATCTGGTCAGACTCGTTGGCTCCAGGCAAGATGCCGTAGTTGCCCACGAGAGGGTACGTGAGCATGAGGATCTGGCCGTGATAGCTCGGGTCCGTCAGGGCTTCCTGGTAGCCCGTCATGCCCGTGTTGAAGACGAGTTCGCCAAAACGCGTGGCACGCGCGCCGAAGGCGCGTCCTTTCACGACGGTGCCGTCTTCGAGGACGAGGCGGGCCAAATGGGGGGTCTGGGGGGCTTGCCCCCCAGCGTTCCCGGTGCCTGACATCCCGCGTCGATGATGGCTTCCCTACTTCAAGATTCGGGGGGCGCCCCATGTCCTGTCCATCCTGTCCTTTCCTCGCGCTGGGCCCGGCAACCTAGACCCGCACGAGCCCGGGCAGCGCTTGCGAGAGGCCAGTGAGCACGAACTGGATCGCGAGGGCCGCGAGGATGAGGCCCATGATGCGGGTGAAGACCTGGAGGCCCGACCGGCCCAGGAATCCAAAGAGCCGGTCGCCCATGAAGAGCAGCACAAAGGTGGCCGCGAAGACGATGACGCACGCGGCGTAGATGACCAGGCGGTCCGTGTAGCCTGGCGTGCTCGCGATGAGGATCATGACCGTGGTGATGGCGCCAGGCCCAGTGAGCAGCGGGATGCCAAGTGGCGTCGTTCCGATGTTCTCGCGCTCCAATGCATCCGTGATCTCCTGGTCGTTCGAGTCTGACTTGGGGCGCTCGCCTTGGAGCATGTCGAAGGCGACCTTGAAGATGAGGATGCCTCCCGCGATGCGGAAGGCGGGGATCGTGATGCTGAACACGCTGAAGATGCGCTCGCCCGCGAGGCCGAACAGGAGCAGCACGCCCAAGCCAACGAGGCACGCGCGGATGATGACGCGGAGGCGCTCCTTGTGGGTGTACGAGCCCGTGAGGGCTATGAATGTGGGAATGACCCCCACCGGGTTCACGATGGCGAAGATGCTCACCAGGATGGCGAAGAAGCCGGTGGCGTCCACTTATCGGAGGCCAGTCCCACGGCGCCTTCAACGTTTCGAAGCGCGCCGGCAGGCTCAGCGGCGTGAGCGTGAGTCGTTGCGGACGAACGACAGCTGTGCGTCCTCATCGCCATCGGAGCGCGCGACGCGCGCTTGGAACGTGTAGTGGTGCGGCACGCGCATGTCGCGGCCCGTCCACCACGGGCAGCGCGTGCACTTGTAGCCCGTCGCCGCTGACTTGCCTGTGAGCGTGCGGTTCTCTGTCCGTTTCAGTTTCGAGCGGCAAACGGGGCACTCTTTCAGTTCGGGCGCGATGCCGTCGATGCGCGAGCGGATCGTGAGCGAGACCAATCCGCTGCGTGCCGCGAGCACGCGAACGCGCTCTGGCGTGACGTGGTGCCCCCGCTTGCCCAGCTCCTTGTTGACGAGTTGCGCGAGGCGACGTTGCGTCGCTACGGTCCCCTCGTGCAGGATGACCTTCACGACGACTGCCACGATCTCCTCGTTCCGAGCGCGCTTGCGCGGGGCTGCGCCGCGGTCACTCACGCGCCAAGGCACGAGGCAGCGTTCTCTTATCCGTTCCGGAACGCGGTACCCGGAACGCACAGCTGTCCAAGTGAGGCGCGGCCGTTGCATATTGCGCGTCGGGGTGTAGCTATCCTTCCGCAGATGTGGCCAGCAGCATGGCACGAACTGTAGAAAGAAGGATGCTTCAGGACGCTTCTGTAGGGAACCGCGGGGAGGCTCCCGCAGGATAACGAACATGCACAAGATGTTCAGCTTGGCTCTGTTGACTGCGACCATGATGATGCCGTTCGTCGCTCACGCGTCGGAGGGCGCGTGTAACAGCGGAGACGCTCTGTCGCTGGGTGAGATCGAGATCAGCCCGACGGGCGATCCGGGCGCGACGTTCTACTTGGATGACCGCAACGCGGTTCTGGGCAACGGTCTGTGGACGTACCAGGAGTCGAACGGTGACTTCACTGGCGGAAACGCCGCGGTCGATCTCCAGCGCGGAGGCTCCTCACCCTACGTCCCGAGCACGCCGGTCACGAACGAGACCGAAGTGTGCGTGGACACCCACGACGAAGCGCCCGACACGCTGATCATGTGAGCCCCACGATGATCCTCGCGCCAGATCGAGCGGGCGGCAAGCGATCCGCCGCCCCTCCCTTTTCTCATCCTGATCTTGCGCTCGCCGTTCCCTGCTGGGGCTGGGGGACTGGCACCAGCTTGAGGAGGTCAGAGCGGGTGACGATGCCCACGAGCCGATCGCCACGCATGACGGGCAAGCAGCCCACGTCGTGTTCCATCATGCGCTGCGCGGCCTCGTGCGCCGTCGAGTGTGCAGGCGCCGTGATGACGTTCCTCTGGTAGATGTCTTCCACGAGGAAACGCTGTAGCGCAGCTGGCTGGTGGTGGTCGCTCACGGTGTCCTTGAACTTGGCGAGACCGTTCGCGATGTCGGACTCGCCCACGATGCCCACGAGTTTGCCATCATCCATCACTGGCAAGCGCTCGATGTGGTGGTCCACCATGAGGCGCCGCGCGTGGATGACGCGGTCCGAAGGCTGTACGGCGTGCACGTGGGGCGTCATCAGGGCTTCGAGCGATTTCGCGCCGTCCACGAGCCGGAGGAGGTCGGACGCCGTCACGACCCCCACGCACGCCTTCTCGTGCATGACTGGCATGATGCCGATCCCCTGCTGCAGGAGATCCGCGAGCACCACGTGCACGTCCTCTTCGGGCGTGGTCGTGGTGAACGACCGGATCATCGCGCTCGACGCGTGGAGGTGGCTGGCGGGCACGCCCCTGTTCTTGACGGCGCCCATCTCGTCAGCGATGTCTCCATCGGTGACGATGCCCGCGAGGACCCCACGGTCAGTGACGACGAGCTTGCTCATGCCATGCTTGCGCATCGTTTCGAGCACTGAATCCAGGCGGGCGTCCTTGTCCACCGAAACGACCTCGCGGCTCATGATGTCCTTGACCTTCACTGGGACGACCTCGATCACGCAAGCGGCGGACCGCGTGCTTAACCCCTCGTGCTGCACTTTCGGTGACCCCGCCCCAATCATCATGCGCCGGTCCGCCGCTCTCCGGCTTGGATGGGCCGCCGATGGGTTCGGTGTACGAGCGCGAGCTGAAAGGGATCCTCTCGGGCGAAGAGGACGTGCTGCGGAAGATGACGAACGCGCTTGCGCCCGAGCAGGCAGCGAGCTACCGCAAGGCCCAGCAGCGCCCATTCCTCGTCGTCCGCGGCGCGGGGTCGCTTGGCGTGGACCTCGTGGCGCTACGCGGGGACGTGAGTTTCCCCATCGAAGTGAAGTCCGCATCAAGCGACGTCATCCATTTCAGCGCGTCCAGCGGCCGCAACAACGAGCAGGCCACGGACATGGCCAAGGAGTGCAGCCGCGCGAGCGTCATCCCGCTCTATGCATACCGCCGCAAGGGGGTGCCGCGCCAGGACCCGTGGCGCATCCTCACGCTGCCCACGCAGAACCTGCCGCCTCGCATCGCGGTGCTCTACGAGCGCATCCCGAAGGTCGCGCGGACGAGCAGTGGGAACTTCGTGCTGCGCTGGGACGATGGCCTGTCGTTGCACAAGTTCTTGGAGTACTTGTGCGGGTGACGTGGACCGATCCGGGCGTCACGTCCCCTTGCGCGACGTGCTGCCTCGTTCGGGCTTCCCGCGGAGACGCCCGCTGCTCGTGGTGCCTTCCTCGATGTCGAGATCCTCGGGGTCCCAAAGCGGTGGTCGGTCGGAGCCCATCTTCTCGCGCGTGGCATCAACGGCTGGGGCGGGGGAACGCGTCTTCTTCATCAGAGTCCCTTCGGGACATCGCATAGGCGCGCTCCGCGCATATCTTTGAGCACGGCAGCGCGTCCGGTTGAGCGCACGGTCGCAACGGGACCAGGGATGCAGACCCCCGGTCTTGGGCGTGCGACCGAGTGCGCTACTTCTTCAAAATAGAGGAGAAGAACTCGATCTTCTTGAGTTCCGAGAGCGGGCGGTCCAAGGTGACCGCGTCGCGGCGCATTCCGAAGACGAAGCTCGCGGGCAGTTCGAGGGTGGCCTCGTTCGTGCCGAGTTGGGTCTTGGCCTCGGGCGATAGCGTGAGAACCAATTGCGTGGTGGTCCGCGTCTTTGGGTCACGGCGGGTCGTGCGCACACGACCCACGGGCACGTGATTCCAGTCAAAAACTGGCTTCGACTCGAGAACGAAACCCTCAGAGGGCATTGAGACTCACCAGCGCTGTTCCCCCTTAGGGCGAAACCGGCTATCTATATTACGCAAAGTCGGGTGGCAAAGTATAAACCGATCTTTCGTTTCGCCGGGTGTTTACTCGGCAGTTGACGATAGCCATCAGAGCGGGGCGTCGTTGCTCATTGATAGTGGCGCCGAGGACGGGTCGGGCAAGAAGCGCGCCAGTGCGGTCGCCCGCTGCCTCGCGCGTTCCTCGATGCCTCGGGCAGTGACGAGCCGACGATGGACCACATCCACGCTCCTGCAATCGATGTTCTTGCCGAAGCACTTGTGGGGGACCAGTGCCCCGCTGAATGTCTTGGGGATGTGCATCAATTCGTGGATCAGCGTCTTCTCGCGCTCCTCCACCCCCTCGCGGTCGAACCGCTCCACGACCTCGATGACGTAGTGTGCCTCCACGCCCAAAGCCGCTTGCCAGATGCCGGGCAGCGACCAGATGCGCGCGTAGATGCGGGCGACCGAGCCTCTCGATCGATAGCAGACCACGCGACGCACGTCCACGTGCGCAAAGTCGTCGGGCAAGTGCCGCACGATCTCCTCGAGCATGCCTTGCACGTCGGGCGCGACCTCGTACTGGTACTTCACGCGCCTACGCGCAGCCAAACTATCGAACCCCCAGCTTCGCGCGCACCAGCGCGACGAGGGCGGAGCGAGCGGGCCCAGCCGGGGGTGGACCGCTCATGCCGGCGGCACCCTCGTGCCCGCCGCCACTCCAGCCGCTCGTCGCGCGCGCCGCCTCGTTGGCGATCTCGCCCAAGTGCAGCTTCACGCGCGGGTGCGCGCGAAGCGACATGCGCGCGCGGTCGCTGCGCTCGCTCGATACGATGGCCAGGTCGGCACCAGCGCGCACGAGCGCGCTCGCAGCGGCCGCATCGAACGCGCCCACCTCGCTCGTGGCGACAAGGGCCACGCCGATGACCTCGATGCGTGCCCGCGTGGCTGCCAGCAGAGTGGCCTTGCGCAGCGACGGGTCGTCCGTGCCTGGCTCATCATCCCCTGCCAGCGTCGCGAGCACGTCCTCCATCTTCGCGCCCGAGAGCAGCAGGAGCCGCGCCGCGTCGTGGAACGTGCGAGCACCCGCGTGGCGGAACCGTGCGCTGTCATCCACGAGGCCTGCGAGGAGCGCGAAGGCCGCGTCGGGCGTGAGTGGCTTGCTCGCATGGTCGAGCAGCGCGAGGGCGACCTCGCAGCAGGACGAGCGCGTGGGGTCGTGCGCCACAGCGGGCGCATTGGCGAGGAGATCGCCGTACGCATGATGGTCCACGAGGCACACGTCGCCCACGCGCCCGCCCATGCGTCCCAGCTGGCTTCGCGAGGACGTGTCCACGGCGACGACCATCGAGAAGTTCTCTGGGTGCGGCCACTCGTCCACCACGAACGATAACCTACGTGCGAGGGCAGCGCCGCTCTTGCTGAGGCCCTCGGGCGCGCCGACCTCGCCGCCAAACGCGGTCTTGAGCGCGAAGGCGGAGCCGACGCAATCAGGGTCAGCGTTCACGTGGAGCAGCCAGAGCACGTTGTCGCCCGCGGAGGCGAGACGAGCGAGGAGCGCATCCACGAGTAGCCGCAGCGCAGCCGAGGCTCAAACGGCTATGGGGAGCGTTGCCGGTGGAAGTGCCTTGGGATGCCGACGATCCCATCGTTTGGCGTCGTCCGATCGTTCCCGCGTGCCTTATGCGCCCGAAGCGACCAGTCCTGGCCGTGGACAAGATCACGCTCGACCGCGAGACGTTCAAGGCGCTCGCGTCCGACACGCGCTTGGACATCCTGAAGGCGCTCGATGTTCGCCAGAAGACCGTGACCGAGCTCGCCAAAGAACTGGACTTGAACAAGGCCACCGTGTTCGAGCACCTCGAGAAGCTCGCGGCCGTGAACCTCATCCAGAAGCTGGAGGACGAACGCAAGTGGGTCTATTGGCAGTTGACGTGGACCGGCCGGCGTCTCCTGCATCCCGAGAAGATCACGCTCGCCCTCGCGCTCAGCAGTGCGGGCGCGAGCCTCGTCACCGCCCTCGTCGCCGCTTTTCTGTGGCTCCGCTCGGCGCTGCCGCAAGCATCGGGGACGTCGGACAAGGCAGGAGCAGAGGCGGGCCGAACCGCCGCGCCCCAAGGCGCGTCGAGCCTCGCCACGCCGCCGCCTGGCGTCGAGCCCGCGCAAGCGGTCGCGCACGACCCGGTCCTACTGGCGGCCGCATTCGTGCTTGGCATCCTGTTCCTGAGCCTCGTCGCGTACGCCGCGTGGGTGTGGCGGCGGGGCAGGACGAGCAAGAGCGCGCCCGCTACCCCTTAGGGTCTTCCTTGTCTAGGATGATCATGCCAGTCTGGAGCGACGCGACCTCATCCTCCGTGAGCGGTCGCCTTTCGACGCGTTCGCTCACGATGGCCGAGTTCCCGTACGGGTCGTCGATGACTAGCGTGAATGGCGCGCGCGCGGTCCGATAGTCCTCGTACCGCGCGAGGTATCCGTCGAGTAGCTCACGCTTCTGGGGGTCATTGCCGTGGAACTCGAGTGCGGTGAGGAGCACGTCGCGCGCGCGGTCCAGCACGCCCTCGATGTTGGACACGAACGATTCGGAAAGCGGCGTGGGTTCAGCGACGAAGCCCAGTTCCGGGATGCGGATGGTGCCCGAGTTGCTGCGGATGACGCGCACTGACAAGTCGCTCTCGTCTCGCGTGGTGAACGCCAGACTCACGGGCTCCTTCTGCCCCAGGATCATGAAATCGGCATGGCGGAACCCACAAGCGCTGCACCGCAGCATCGTCTCAAGTGCTTCCCCAAAGTAGGGCACTTCGATGGGCGTGGAAAGCAGTGTGACGGTGCCTTGCGCGCGACACATGGGGCACGTGCTCTGGTACACCGGGACGTCCCTTGCCACGAGAGCGCGCGAGGACACCCCGCACCATAAGGTTTCGTCGCTGTGGCTTTCCCGCGACGCTAACACGCGAACACACGAACACGCACTGATGCTCATGTCGTCGCGTGTTGGCGTGTTGGCGTGTTCGCGTCAGCAGCGCAACTTTTCCCGGACGGCCACTCCCTCCTAGTTTCGGCCATTTCGAAATCACGAACTATAAGTCCCTCGCTCGACTCATTCGCCTCCAAGGGATGCACATGGGCATTGTCAGCAAGCTCTTTCCGCGCGACGAGACCAACGCGAAGGATCGCCGCGCCCCCGCCGCGAGCGATTGGATCGACCTCTCGGACTACTCCGCCACCCAGAACACTGGCGAGGGAGCCGCGAGCACGTGGGTCCGCTTCGCGCCGCTCAAGGCGCTCGACGACCTCAAGCACTACTCGACCTACGTGTACGATGGGAGCATCCTCATCCTGGACTTCTCGGCCGTCCAGAACGACGAGATCCTGCTCCGTCGGCTCACCAACGAGCTGCGCAAGATCGCGCAGGACACTGGCGGCGACCTCGCGGGCCTTGGCGATCACCACATCCTGCTGACGCCAGCGGGCATCAAGGTGGACCGAAAGCAACTCGCGAAGCCCGCGACGGACGAGGACTCGTCCTCGGCGCAGCCGCGCACGTCGTACTCGCCTCAGGCACCTGCGCCTATTCCAGCTGCACCAACTGGGCCTGCCCCAATGGGCGCGCCTGGCCGCCGGGTGAATGGCACGCGCAAGTAAGCCTCCGCCATGCCTCTTTCTTGGGTCGCCAGGTGACTGGCGTGCCCCCCTGTTCTTCCTTTTCCCCAAACCAAATCTCATAAACTTTATAAAGCAGGGCAGATTCTCAGCCTTATAAAGGACGTTTCGAAGGGGCTGCTTTGACCATGGCGAAGATCAAGATCGAGAATGTTGTCGCGTCCCTCTCCCTTGGCGTGGAGCTGGACCTCCAATCCATCGCTCTAGCGTTGGACAACGCGGAATACGCTCCCGAACAATTCCCTGGCCTCGTCTGCCGGCTCAAGGACCCCAAGACGGCTGCACTGCTCTTCCGCAGTGGCAAGGTCGTCTGCACGGGTGCCAAGAGCATCGAGGACGTGGGGCGCGCCGTGGACATCGTCACCGCCCGCATCGGCGCGAGCGGCCTCAAGGTCAACCGTAATCCCGAGATCACGGTCCAGAACATCGTCGCTTCGGCCGACTTGCACGGCGAGTTGAACCTGAACGCCATCGCCATCGGCCTTGGCCTCGAGAAGGTCGAGTACGAGCCCGAGCAGTTCCCCGGCCTAGTGTACCGCATGGACTCGCCCAAGGTCGTCGTGCTGCTCTTTGGCTCAGGCAAGCTCGTGTGCACCGGCGCCAAGAAGCCGGAAGACGCTGAGCGCGCCGTGGACAAGATCACGGAAGAGCTCCAAGCGCTCGGCCTGCTGTGATAATTTGTGCGGCGCCCGATACGGGCGAGTGACGCGTCACGTGCCAGCCTTCGACAACCATTTCCACTTGGATCCCACGGGGCGCGGTGTGGAGGCGGTCAAGGAGTTCGCGCGCGCAGGCGGCACCGCCATGATGCTCGTGCATAAGCCCTACGGGCTCAGCCGCACCATCGCTGACCATGATGCTGCCTTCGCGGTGACGCTTCGGCTCGCGGAGCTTGCGCGCGCGGCCGTCCCCGAGGTGCGCGTGTTCGTCGCCCTCGCGCCGCACCCGGCCGAGTTCACGGAGCTCCTCAAGGTCGGCGTGCCGTTGGACGAGGCCGCTGCCGTCCAGCGCCTCGCTTTGGAGCACGCGCAACGCCTCGTGCGCGAGGGGCGCGCGGTCGCGATGAGCGAGGTGGGCCGCCCACACTGGCGCCCCGTTCCAGATGACGTGATGGCGAAAGCGAACGAACTGATGGACCACTCCTTCCAACTCGCGCACGACGCGGGGTGCGCCGTCCAGATCCACGCGGAGACAGCGACTCCAGAGTCCTTCGCGGACCTCGCGCAGCACGCCAAGCACGCGGGGCTCGACTTGGAGCGCGTGGTCAAGCACTACTCGACGCCCATCGTGGACACGGCCATGAACCACGGCCTGTGGCCAAGCGTGCTCATCGGCAAGGGGGCTGCCGAGCAGGCCATCGCTGGCGGCACTCGCTTCATGATGGAGACGGACTACATGGATGACCCGAAGTACCCCGGCGCCGTGTTGGGGCCAAAGACCGTGCCGCGCCGCACGAAAGAAATGATCGCCTCGGGGCTCATGACGGAGGAGCAAGCGTGGCGCGTGCACCACGAGAACCCAACGCGCGTGTACGGCATCCGGCTCGACTGAAACTGGGATCTCAGCGGCGACGCTTGCCAGCCTTCGCGGTCCTTCCGCTCTTGGGCTTGGCCGCGGCCCTCCTTGCGGTCTTCCTGACGGTTCGCCTCGGCTTTGTCTCTTGGATGAAGGAGACGACGTACCCGTCCGGGTCGTTGAGCGTGAACATGCGCCCGTAGGGACGATCCGTGGGCGGGCTCTCGATCACCGCGCCTGCCTTCTTCGCGGCCTCGTGGATGGCGTCAACGCCAGTGGTCGTGAAGTAGATGAGGACGCCCGCGCCAAGGGGTGTTCTCACCCACTCCACGAAGTCGGGGTCGTCGTTCCACGCCATGTTCCCCAGGCCAAGTTCTGCGCCGCGGAAGGAGAGGTCCGCGTACGTGGTGATCTTCTCCGCCTCGTCAAACGACTGGTGCGTCACCTTGAACCCGAGGGAACGGTAGAATGTGATGCTCTTCTCGATGTCACTGACGTTGAGGAATACGCTTGATGTGGTCGGCATGCGAGCCGCCACAACGGCGCTCACGTGCATAAGGGCGTGCTCACCCGGACGCGGAGCGAGGCCGGTGAAAAACCCAGTTTGTCGGCCATGGCCGAGTCGAGCCCGGGTTAATTGGCCCCCTATGGCATGTCTCGCCAAGACCCCAAGACCCCAAGAAGCGAAAGCAGGGACGGCTCTTCTTGGGTTCTTGGAGTCTTGGCGTGATCTTGCCGGGAGCACAGGGTTCGGCGGCGCCGGCGTAGCGAGGTTCTTCACCGGGCTCGGACGCGGAGCGCCTCATCTGGAGGTGGGCACACTGATCGCCTGGGCCTTCGCGTTCCAGGCCGTCCAGCCGTAGCTCGCTTGCATGGAGTCGCCTGGCGCGGCGGCTGGGAGCGGCGTGCCTGAGGCGAACGAGACCTCCAGCGTCCAGTTGCCTTGGCCCGCGGTCGAGTTGAGCATCCACATGGCGCGTTCCGCAGCCGCCGCATCGGCGCCACTTGACCTCGCAGCAGTGGGCGGCGAGGCGAGCGCCTTCTCGAAGCGCACGTCGAAGCTCGTGGCGCCTGCCGCGGGTGCGCCGTCCTTCTCGGTCACCGTGCCGTTGGGTGCGACCAGCTTCACGTGCGCGGTCGCGGTGGGTGGGAACGGCGCGGTCGCCGCGAAGTGGACCGCCACGTTCACCTTCACGAGGTTGGACTCATTGAGCGTGAACGTCGCTGTGTCGCGCGCAGGGATGGGCGACTTGGGGGGAAGCGCGACGGTGTGGTCGTGCGTGGGGAAGGCTACGTCGAAGGACGAGCGCGTGGCGCCGCCGCCGCTAAGCGCCGCGCCAGCGATGGCGACCACCAGGATGACGGCACCTGCGGTCGCGACGACGGCGTCGAGCTTCTGCACGCCTCCACGATGACCAACGATGGATTTGAACGCTTGCCGCGGCATCGCTCGGCCGTGCCAGCGCTTCGCTTGGGGGACCTCACGAGCCCTGCCTTTGCCGCCCTCGATCCAAGGCCTCCTCTCCTAGTGCCCGTCGGCATCGTGGAGGAGCACGGCCCCCACTTGCCGCTGGACGCGGACAGCATCCAGGCCGTCGCCACTTGCGAGGAGGTCGCTGGTCGCCTTGACGCGCTGGTCGCTCCGTTGCTCGCCTACGGCAATTGCTCGTCCACGCGCAACTTCCCAGGCAGCTTCAGCCTCCGCTTCGACACGCTGCGCGCTGTCGCGCTGGACATCCTCGATGATTGCGAGCGGCACGGCATCGGAACGGTCGCGTTCGTGAGCGGCCACGCGGGCGGCGCGCACATGCGCGCTCTCAAGCTCGCGGCGGAGGAGCATGTGGCACGCTCGGGCACGCGCGTCTTTGTGCTGAGCGATTACGAGCTGCTCGATGACTTCGATGCGAAGGCCGCCGCGGGCGTCGATCTCCCGCGCTGGGACGGCCATGCGGGCGCGATGGAGACGAGCCGGATCCTGGCGCTGCGACCAGATCTCGTGCGTGGTACGGGGGCCCCTCACCGCGTGCACTTCCCGGCTTTCCTCGTGGAACGCGCGCCAGAACGTCACTTCCCGACGGGCGTCATGGGTGACCCGACGCTTGCGTCGGCGGCGCTTGGTCGCGCGGCGAACCGCTTCATCGCGGATCGGCTCGTCGAAGTGCTGATGCACCGCGAGTAGTGGCTGATGCCACAGCGGGCATTCCCGACGCTTGTGCTATCACTAAGCTAATGGCTATCTGATGTCTTGTTACTTGCCAATTAGTATTGCGGTTCCCCCTCGCTCCGAATTGGCAATAGGTATATTGTGTAAAGCGAGATACGTAGAAACGTAACTCACTCAATCGACAATGCGCTTGGTGCGGAGCACTATGAGTTCGCCATCGTGGCGCAGCACGGGGACGGTCTCGCCAATGGCTTCGTAGCCGGCGGGGCGCAGCACACTCACGGTGGCGTACGTCCACGGATCGAGGAGTTGGAGTTCCTCGCTCGTCTGGTGCACGACGACGGCCTCCCGCGCGTCGCGTGGTGATAGCACTGGCGCGTCCTCGACCTCGGCGCGCTCCACATGACGCAGCTTCCCAGAGCGGATGTCAGTGACTTGCACCGTCTTTGGACCGATGGACGAGACGATGCCCAGCTGCTCGCCCAGGATGACGACGTCGCCACGCTGGAACGTCGGCAAACGGACGGCGAACGTCATCCGGATGAGGTCGAGGCCGTCCTTCTGGCCCACCGTCTTGTGGTGCTCCTGGATCTTGCCGCCGTACTCGGTGGCTATGAGCTTGGCCAGCATGCGGCCCGAGTTCGTCGTTCCCATGTAGATGTCGAGGCCACGGTCCGCGTCCTCGTCGCGCAGCACGAACGCGTTGCGGTCACCGTCCGTGACGATGCGTTCGATGAACTTGCTGGCCAGCGCCTTGAGCGCACGCTTCTCGTCCAGCTCCATGGCTCGGCGGTTCGCGCGCACTTGCACGATGGCTTCGTAGTAGCCGCCCTGCACGCGGCTGCACCGGACGCACGTCGCGTTCTTGATGCGGCTCCTCGTCCGCAGCTCGCTCTCGAAAGGAACTCCCTCTGCCAGGCCAGACGCTTGGACGAGCACGCCGTAGTTGCGCTCGTCCTCGGGCGTCACTTGCAGGCGCAACCGCGGCCTCTCTACGACCTTCGCGAACTGGACGCCCTCGCGGACGGCGTCCTCGACGATGGGCTCCATCGTGCCGTGACCCTCCAGCCAGATCTCGCCGCGCTTGCGCGCGTGACAATGCACGCACACTTCGATGTCCACGTGGTCCCGCACGGAGGCGAGGACGGTCTTCTTCACGTAGCAATCGGCGCAGACACCGCCCCTGAGTCCCTCCAGGGGGGATTCCTTGCCGCACTCGACGCAGAACACGTTCAGACCCGGATGCCGAAGCGACGCGGGTCTCCCTCTTGAATGTTTGTGGGTCAACCGGTGCACATCTGGGCGTGCGGCACGCCCTGGATGTCAAGCACGTTGTCTGGGTGCACGAAACCGTGCTGTATGGCGAGCGTGACGATGTCCACTCCCACGAGGTTCGCGATGGTGCACCCCGAGAGTTGGAGCAGCACGTCCTTGGCGTCTGCGCCATCGGTCCCATAAAAGTCTTCGAGGATGAGGAGGCGCATCTTTCCCTCCTTGAATTCCTTTCCCACGAGCGCCGCGTCGCTCACGGCCACAAGGACTTCGCGTCCTTGTCGGTGGACGCGCATGCGGAAGGGGTGCGCCAGGCTCACGAGCCGCGAAGTCACGCCCCTCGGTCATAAAGCCGCCGGGCCGAGGTACCGCGGCGCCCGCTAGGGATTGACAGGTCGCACGCGAGTTGATCGCTAGCCTGAACCTGCACCGTTGCCCCTCAAAGCAAGGCGGCCAGCATCCGCCACTCCAACGCCGGAGCCCAACCA